>NZ_JBNNIW010000008.1:0-150927 GCF_050269715.1 Halomonas sp. NPDC076908
GTAGGCGCGGTCATCATCCGCAATACGCGTCGAATCCGAGTACTCATGAGTGACAGCTACCCCTATAAAACGGCGCTATCCGATCTCGTCAGGCGGTTGGTTCCTAACTGACTGCTCGGGCGCCCCCGGCCCGAAGCAATGGGGGAAAGGGGGAAGTGTGTCTGAACGCCGGAAAGTGGTTAAAAAGTAGCCGATGTAAGTCGAGCCAGTAGGTGTTTAGCGGTGTTACAGCCTGAGTGCGGTACTGGCTGAGGTACTATGAGAAATCCAGGCTAGGAAACGTTTCTGTAGTAGAACAAAACGGCGCCTTTAACGACGCTGAAATTACTCAGAACGGTGCCTTTAATGACAGTTACGCCTACCTGGGTGGTAACAATAATGACGCCATGGTTGCGCAAAATGGTAACTATCTAGAAAGTACTATTCTAGCAACTGGTAACCACAACACCCACAACGTCGCCCAGTCTGGCTATGGCCATGAGTCATACATCAATACTCATGGTAGCTTTAACGACCATACGGTAACGCAAAGCGGCGCCTTCTGGGGTAGCCATAACTCAAGTATCGTGACTTATGGCAATGGTAACAGCAACACAGTGAGCCAAGGCCACTAAGCTTTACTTGCTACGTGCCGTACCGCGGTGCCTGTACAAGCCGCCCCAAATGGGGCGGTTTTTTTATGGTAATAGCTGCAATTAAGCATTAACGAATCATCAGGGTTAATGTGCCCCCCAACCCTTGGGTAGAAGAGCGTGACCGGTTACTGCCTTTTTGAATATCTACCTCGAGCCGCTCATCATCACTTAATAGCTTAACGGTGCCTTCCAATTCAGTACCGGTAAAGGTGTATTCAGCAGGCACCGTTCCGTGTTCTTCAACATGCTCCGTGGTTTCACCTTCATGAGTAATCCGCCAGTGGGCAGAAAACTCCGCGCCAGGTGAACCGCTCATAGTGATATGGATCTGGTTCATATTCTGCTCCTGAGGCGGCTGTGCCGTTAGCGGGAAGCATGCTGTCAGCCCCACCGCACACATTACATATCGCCAAGCCATTGGTCGTTTCATGATGACAGCTCTCACTTAAGCTAAGAGCCGCTCATTATGAGCGGCTCTTGCAGTATAGCGGGCTTTAAGTTACTTGCCGTTACATTACTGCAAAGGCTTTTTCAGCGGCATCCAGGGTGAACTGAATATCTTCCGGCGTATGAGCACTTGACATAAACCCCGCTTCATAAGCGGAAGGTGCTAAGTACACTCCATGGTCTAGCATTGCACCAAAGAAGCGGCGGAAGGCATCTGGATTACAGGCGGTTGCCTGGGCAAAGTTATCCACACGGCGTTGCGAAGTGAAGAATAACCCAAACATACCACCGGCAGATTGCGTCATCATCGGCACATGTGCCGCATTTGCGCGCTCTTGAAGGCCTGTACATAACGTATTGACCCGCTGAGTAAGCGCATCATGGAAGCCCGGCACACGAAGTTTCGTCAGCAGCGCTATACCTGCCGCCATTGCCAATGGATTACCCGACAAGGTACCTGCCTGGTAAACCGGGCCCAGCGGAGAAATGTTTTGCATGATTTCGCGCTTGCCACCAAAGGCACCCACCGGCATGCCACCTCCGACGATTTTACCCAGGCAAGTTAAATCAGGCGTTATGCCGTAATGCGCTTGGGCACCGCCCAGCGCTACACGAAACCCGGTCATCACTTCATCAAAAATCAACACGCTGCCATATTCGTTGCATACACGCCGCAGCGTTTCTAAAAAGCCTGGTTGGGGAGGGATGCAATTCATATTGCCGGCCACGGGTTCTACGATAATGCAGGCAATCTGATCACCAATCTCGGCAAAACACGCCTCTACCCCTTCTGGGTCGTTATATGACAGCGTGATCGTATGCTCAGCCAATGAAGCTGGGACACCCGGGGAACTGGGTTCACCATGAGTGAGCGCGCCCGACCCTGCTTTTACCAGCAACGAGTCCGAGTGGCCATGGTAGTTCCCTTCAAACTTAACGATCTTATCGCGGCCGGTAGTACCACGAGCCAAACGTATCGCTGACATGGTCGCTTCAGTGCCAGAACTGGTCATGCGCACCATATCCATGGAGGGGATCATCTCACAGATCAAATCCGCCATGGTGGTTTCTACCGCCGTCGGCGTGCCAAACGAAAGACCGTTATCCAATCGCGCACGTACGGCAGCCAGTACATCACGGTCAGCATGCCCGGTAATCATCGGCCCCCATGAACCGACGTAATCCACGTAGCGATTGCCTTCCACGTCAAACAGAAAGGCACCCTGAGCACGCTCCATAAAGACCGGCGGGCGGTGCAAACCTTTAAACGCCCGAACTGGCGAGTTAACACCACCAGGAATATGGCGACTGGCAAGATCGAACAGTTCAGCTGATGTGGTCATGGCACCCTCTAAATAAATGGCGTACAGAAGATAAGATCAAAATCGGACAGCCTGGGAAACGCGGTTTGGTAAACACTGGCCACTGGGTGGCTGGAACCCTTGAGACAGGCTTTGCCAAGTAAAGTGCTGCGCTTGCTCACAGGCAGTTGGTAAGCGTTCACCAACGGCTAAGCGTGCAGCAATGGCCGAGGCAAGTGTGCAACCAGAGCCATGAAACTGCTCTGGCAATCGTGGCCATTGCCATTGGCGAGTCGTATCAGGCGAATGCAGAGTATGCACTACCAACTGATCATTACCGGGCAAAGGCTCATCCGTGGCCGTCACTAAGATAGCCTGGCAACCTTGCGACATCAGGGCCACTGCGCGTGTCGTATCATCAAAAGGCGTGATGATGTCTGGTGTAAGTTGAACCAGCTCAGCGCGGTTGGGCGTTAATATATCCACAAGCGGTAGCAAACGGTCAATGAACAGTTGGCGCAGATGGGGTGTGGATAACTCAGTTCCACCACCCGCTCTAAATACGGGATCAGCCACTACCGGAATACCTGGAAAACGGCGAATAATTTGCTCGGTTGCACGTAACGTCGCTTCATCAGCAAGCAAACCTATTTTTATTGCCGCGATCTGCATCTCGCTAAGCACCTCAGCCATTTGCCGCATCGCAGTGGGGTCAGCGGGCATCACGCGCGTCACATTATGGCAATTTTGTACGGTTAACGCAGTGGGAATAGTGACAGCCCAGCCACCACAAGCGGCAATGGCTTCACTATCAGCAACCAAGCCTGCGCCACCTGTTGGATCGTGGCCAGCCAGAACCAACACCACAGGAGGAAGGGGTTGGCGCATCAAAAGGGTTTCACAACGGCTAAAATAATAATCGCCACTAGCGCAATCACTGGCGCTTCGTTAAACCAACGAAAAAACACATGGTTTTTGGTACAACGATCCTGAGCAAACTGTTTTAAGTAAATCAAACAGACATGGTGATAAGCAATCAATACCGCCACTAGCGCAAGCTTAGCGTGCATCCAGCCTTGACTAAACCAGGCAGGCACCAAATAAAGCATCCAGCCACCAAGGATCAATACTGCGATCATTGATGGCGTCATGATGCCGCGATATAGCTTACGCTCCATGGTTTTAAAATAGGCTATTGCCTGTTCATCGCCGTTATCACGTGCAGTCGCGTGATACACATAGAGTCGCGGCAAATAGAACATGGCGGCAAACCACGTTACCACTGCCATTAAGTGAAAAGCCTTCACCCATAGGTACATTATTGCTCCTTAAGCTGATGAATCCTTCTCTCGTGGGTCATTTTCACGGGGGTCAGTGTAGTGATAATAACGCTCAATGGCGCCACGGGTTATAATACCTGAAATTCGCTGCTGCTTAGGACGATACCCATGCACTACATAGAGTGCCCCTAGCGCATCATCCTGAAGCTTTAAAAAGGCTTCCGAAAGCGTCGCCTGCAAACCAATTGGTGCCAGCTCTAGGCGTTGCCCAGGAATTTCTAATAAATCAATCAGCTCATCGGCAGGTGGCTCATTACCCTGCACTGTCTCATCGTGCTCAAGTAACCAACGCGCCAGCTCTGCAGCTTTAAGCGCTAACACGGGCTTTTCCTCGCTTGATCGCTCAATGACCAGCCATACCGGATTAGTCTCTAATAATACCCGCGCCTGGTCAGGGGTAATCATCCGTTCGGTACGCACCAACTGCCGCTCCATTACCGCTGGTACTGACACGCGCGAGAGCGCTTGCATCAGTGGCTGCTGGAGGGGGTGCAGCCCATAGCGCACCGAACTGATAAAAAAGCCCTCACAGCCCGTCAACTGACGTGAGGTTAGGCACGCAACGACGACAACCAGCATCCCAGGAAGCATAATACTCGGCGTGTGGGTCAACTCCAAAAGCGCCATTAAGGCAGCCAGTGGCGCTTGCAAGACGGCGCCCATCATCGCGGCCATGCCTAGCATGGCGTAAATACCTGGATCCGCAGCTTTCTCTGGCCATAGCCAGCCACCCAACAAACCAAATAGCGCTCCCGTGGCAGCCCCCATCACAAGCACCGGGCCGATAATACCGATCGGTACACCGCCCGCCACGGTCAATGCAGTAATCAGCAGCTTGGCAATCATTAGTGCCAGCAATACTTTAATTTCTAACTGATTGTTGAGCGCTGCGGCGACGCTGTCATAGCCTATGCCCTGAACTTGGGGAAACCACCAAGCCACTGCCCCAGTAGCAACCCCCACCAACCCAAGACGAAACCAAAGCGGCCATTGCATAATCTGCTGGCTACGCGAAATATGAATAAATAGCCCGGCGAGTAATCCAATCACTAGCCCCGTCACCACAATCCAGGGCAAGTTGGCAAGCGAGCCCAGCGCTATATCAGGAATGCGGAAGGCAGGTTCATTACCATAGGCCAACTGCGCAACCAGCGCTCCCATGGTAGAGGCCAATATAACCGGCATAAAGCTCATCAAGGTGTATTCCATCATCACCACTTCCATGGCGAAGATCACCCCTGCAATAGGCGTATTGAAAGAAGCTGAAATTCCCGCTGCGGTGCCACATGCCACCAGCACTCTAAGGCTATTGTTGGGCAAGCGCATCTGCTGACCTAGCCCACTGGCCGCCGCCGCGCCTAAATGAATCGCCGGACCTTCGCGCCCAGCCGAAAGGCCGCCCAATACCACCACCACACCGACCCACCACTGATTTAACCAATTACGTAATGGAAAACGCCCCTGATGATAGGTCAGGCGCTCAATCACATGACCAACGCCCAGTTTGCGCGCCGCAGGCTTTTGCCGATAAAGCAACACGCCGACTAAAGTGACCGCGACTAAGGGCAGCAGTGAGCGCAGCCAGGGCGCCATGCTCTCAAAAGCTTCAGGATCGCCATTGGTCATATAGAGCGAGGCGCCCATTTCTAACAGCAGCCGAAAGGCCACCATGACGGCACCCGTGATTACCCCAGAGACAAGCCCCAACACACAGAGCTGTGGAAGAGCATCCACATTGGCCAACTGGCGACGAAAGCTCTCTAGGGTAAAATCCGAACGGGAAAAACGCGCCACGACGACCTTCCTGGTTATTGGTTCTAGTGTTCTTGTGTTGCCACCCTCTTGTGTATCATAGCCCGATACGCTTCGACAGCCCGCAGCAATCCGCTTAGGCTGTTGTCATCTCTTCTATTTTGAAAATTATTCTAAAAGCTATTTTAAAAACTGTTTTAAAAACCGTTTTGCGCAACCCGCAAGGAGTGATTTGTGATTAAGGTCGGCATTGTTGGTGGTACCGGGTATACCGGCGTTGAATTACTGCGGCTACTCGCCCAGCACCCCCACGTTCACGTAGCAGCGATCACTTCCCGCTCGGAAACAGGCGTGAAAGTGTGCGATATGTATCCCAACCTGCGCGGCCATTACGACTCCCTGGCGTTTAGCGAGCCTGATGCCAAACAGCTTGGCGCTATGGATGCGGTATTTTTCGCCACCCCCCACGGTGTTGCCCACGCACTTGCAGGAGAACTACTCGACAACGGTACTCGGGTGATTGACCTATCAGCCGACTTCCGACTGCGCGATGCCGACGAGTGGAGCCACTGGTACGATCAACCTCACGGCGCTCCAGAATTGTTGGAAGAGGCAGTGTACGGGTTGCCTGAAATGCATCGGGATAAGATTAAAAACGCACGTTTAATTGCCGTACCCGGCTGCTACCCCACCGCCGTTCAGTTAGGTTATTTACCGCTTTTGGAAGCAGGCTTAATTGATCCAAGCCAACTGATCGCCGACTGCAAATCAGGCGTTACTGGCGCAGGCCGCGGGGCCAAAGTGGGCTCTCTGCTCGCCGAAGCCAGCGAGTCGATGAAAGCCTACGGCGCGGGCGGCCACCGCCACCTACCGGAGATTAGCCAAGGGCTTAGAGATATCCTGCATGCCCCTGTAGGCTTGACGTTTGTGCCTCACCTCACGCCAATGATCCGGGGTATTCATGCCACGCTTTATGGCCAATTGACGGCTGAACCGGGCGATCTACAGGCACTGTTTGAGCAGCGCTATGCTGACGAACCTTTTGTCGATGTCATGCCTGCTGGCAGCCACCCCGAAACGCGCAGTGTTAAAGGCATTAACACCTGCCGCTTGGCAGTCCACCGCCCCGGTAATGGCAACACCGTCGTGGTGCTATCGGTGATCGACAACTTGGTCAAAGGCGCTTCAGGCCAAGCGATTCAAAACCTAAACTTAATGTTCGGCTTTGACGAGAACATCGGACTCACCGCCCCTGCGCTAATGCCATGAATCACGCAAAACACTAGCATGCAGCGTGCAGCTCAAAAAGGAGGTCATGTACCGAAGCCGATCATATGGTGCGAGGGCAGGTTGAAGCGAGGGTCTTTTTCCAGGGATGGAAAAAGTAGCGCCCATGGACGGGTTCACAGCGCCCTCGCGTAAACCTGTCCTCGCCACCGAGGGGACTGGTAGCTAACCTTGACCTTCCTAACTAATTCCCAGCAATAGTTGACCAATTTGCTGGGAATTACCCATAATCACCCCCCAATGCCGATTTATTCGTTCTTTAAGCTCGCGGGAGGTACCCATGAGCGGTGCAGAAGCCTTTGTTCCGACCCCACTACTGCTGTCTGATAGCGCACGCAAACGTATTGATGCACTGATGGCAGAAGAGAATAATCCATCCTTAAAACTGCGGGTCTACGTGACCGGTGGCGGCTGTTCTGGTTTTCAGTATGGTTTCGACTTTGCAGAAAACGTCGCCGACGATGACACCGTTATTGAATTTGGTAACGCTGCTTTAGTCGTAGATCCGCTCTCTTACCAATATTTGGTAGGCTCTACCGTTGACTACGAAGAAGGTCTGGCAGGTGCACGTTTTCGCGTGCAAAACCCCAATGCCACCACCACCTGCGGGTGCGGCGCTTCCTTCATGGTCTAATCAGCGTTAACTCTCAACACTCCCCGTGACTTGACGCCTTGTCGGTTTCTCGCCAAGGTTGATAGGTCAATAACGGCTTAAAAGCGCTTTTAAGCGATGTAAATCGCTTTAAAACTCGCTACATGCCACATAAAGCACGGGGAAACTTATGAAAGCAGCACTACCACTCAGTCTAACCAAAACCACGCTGGCTCTCGCACTGGGATTGGGCAGCGCTACCGCCGCCATGGCTGAATTACCTACGGTGAACGTGGCCACTGACCCAAGCTTTGTGCCCTTCGAGATGATGGATCCAGAAACCGGTGAAATGATCGGCTTCGATATGGATATTATCAACGAAGTTGCCGAGCGTGCAGGCTTCGAAGTTAACCTCACCACAATGGAATTTGCTGGCATTATTCCTGCCGTGCAAACCGGTAGCCAAGAGATCGCCATTGCCGGTACTACCATTACTGCTGAGCGTGCTGAGATCGTCGATTTCTCAGACCCCTACTACGACTCAGGCCTGCAGATTATTGTGCGCGCCGACAACGATGACGTTGAATCCATCGAAGACTTGGCCGGGCTTTCCATTGCCACACGCATAGGTTCCACCAGCTACGACTTTCTCCAAGAAGAACTGGGTGATGACGCAGACATCACGCCTTATCCTGCCATGAGCGACATGTACATGGCACTGCTGGGCCGCAACGTCGACGCCGTGTTCTACGACGCCCCTAACGTTGCCTATTTTGCCCAGACCCGTGGCGAAGGGCGCACTAAAGTCGTTGGCCCGTTATATGAAGGCCAACAGTACGGCATCGTTTTCCACAAAGGCAGTCAGTGGGTAGAACCTACCAATGAAGCGCTTGCTGCCATGAAAGAAGATGGTACCTACGACGAAATCTACGAAAAGTGGTTTGGTGAAGCACCTAGCGAAGAGTGAGTATCAACACTTACTAATAGCGTAACGTCATTACAGGGCCGGGTGGCCACAACCCCCGGCCCTGCTGCGTTTCCAATGTATCTGCCATCTGCTTTTTTGCTTCAGGAGTCTATGCGTGGACGTCAATTTCCAGTTTGATTGGGCGGCAGCGTTTGGGTCTATTCCCTATCTGCTACCAGGTATTCCCTGGACGCTGCTTATCTCGTTTGGTGGCCTCGCCATCGGTTTTTTTATCGGCATTTTCTTTGGTCTATTACGTATCAGCCGCGTGCGCTGGCTGCGCTGGCCGGCCATTTTTTACATCGAAGTGTTTCGCGGCACGCCCATACTCGTCCAGGTGTTGTTCATTTTTTACGGTTTACCCCAGCTATTGGGAAGCCCGATTAATGCGCTTGTAGCCGGTATCGCCGCCATTGCAGTTAACTCAGGGGCTTATATCTCTGAAATCGTACGTGGCGGTGTTCAGTCTATCGAGCGTGGTCAGCGTGAAGCGTCGCTTTCACTAGGGCTTTCTCGCCCCCAGGCATTTCGCTATGTGATTTGGCCTCAAGCCTTCCGACGCATGATTCCGTCACTCGGTAACCAAGGTATTATCAGCATTAAAGACACCTCACTGTTCTCAGTGATTGGCGTCGGTGAATTGGTACGTCAAGGGCAAATTTATATTGCCACCACTTTCACCGCCCTCGAGGTCTACTTCATGGTTGCTCTGATGTATCTCGCAATCACCTGGACGCTTTCAATTCTGCTGCGCCAGCTTGAGCGTAGAGGCCTGGTCGGACAATAAGGAGACGCGCGATGAGCGAGACAATGAGCGAAACAATGAACAACACAACGCAACCCATTGTGCGTATGCAGCAGCTCAATAAACACTTTGGCGCTCTGCACGTACTCAATGGCATTGATTTAGAAATTATCCCCGGCGAAGTGGTCGTGATTATCGGTGCCAGCGGCTCAGGTAAATCGACGCTGATTCGCTGTATTAACGGCTTGGAAGAGTTTCAAGCGGGCAGCCTTGTCGTTGACGGCAATGAACTGTTACCACACGGAAAGAGTACCAAAGCGTTGCAAACCATCCGTACTGAAGTTGGCATGGTATTCCAACAGTTCAACCTCTTTCCCCACTTAAGCGTTATCGACAACGTCACCCTGGCACCGATGAAAGTACGTGGTTTGAATCGTGCTGACGCGGTAAGCACCGCTGAACGCCTATTAGATCGTGTGGGGATTGCGGATCAAGCCGACAAGTACCCAAGCCAGCTTTCAGGCG
This sequence comes from Halomonas sp. NPDC076908, assembly GCF_050269715.1. NCBI lineage: Bacteria > Pseudomonadati > Pseudomonadota > Gammaproteobacteria > Oceanospirillales > Halomonadaceae > Halomonas > Halomonas sp. NPDC076908. The sequence goes on from NZ_JBNNIW010000008.1 coordinate 9,592, forward strand.
GTCAACAACAGCGGGTAGCGCTGGCACGTGCCTTGGCGATGGAACCGCGCCTGATGCTGTTTGATGAGCCTACCTCCGCGCTTGACCCGGAAATGATCGGCGAAGTACTGGATGCGATGCGCGAACTCGCCAAAGAGGGCATGACAATGGTCATTGTCACTCATGAAATGGGCTTTGCCCGTGAAGTGGCTGACCGGGTTATTTTTATTCATAAAGGCGAAATTACTGAACAGGGGGCTCCTGAAACCTTGTTCGATTCGCCCCAACATGAACGCACCCAATCCTTCCTTGCCCGCGTCCTTAAGCACTAGTTAAAGCAGTAAGCTTCACATTAAAAGAGCCATTTTTTTCCTCCAAATGGCTCTTTTTCATCAGCCTGTCCACGTGACAGGCTTTTTTTTGCCTGTGGATAAAATATTTCTGTCTTTCGTTACCTCTCGTCTACAAGGCATACCCTCAGCGTCTCTTAGCGTTAGCTCCACATCAAAATGAGGTTGTTCACAGGTGCGGTAACAACTCAGGTACTGACCGGTGGATAAGCAGTGCTCAGTTGTGACTGTGGATAAGGCATTATTTCATCCACAGGCTTAACACCCTTTCCGCCCAGGCAGTACGCTGTTCAAGCATATAGAAGTAAACAACGTAACCATTTGATAAAAATAAGAATAAATAGCTTATGCACAGAATTTGTCCACACTAGTAGTTACAACATTTACAGAACTTCTCTTATTTTATATTTATGTTGTTATTAATAGAGACTGATAAACCCTTTGGGGTGTGGAAAAACCTGACGGTTACCCACAGGGGGTTTATACTTGCCGCCTCATTGATCTAAGGTGCTCATATCTGAAACGGACAGCACCGGTTCACATCATTCGTGCCCTATGGCACAAGACGAGGTGTCTCTTGAATTACCCCGACCGCTTTGACGTGATTGTCATCGGCGGTGGCCATGCGGGAACTGAAGCCGCACTGGCCTCTGCTCGTATGGGCTGTCAGACCCTACTGCTCACCCATAACATCGAAACCCTTGGCCAAATGTCGTGTAATCCTGCGATTGGTGGCATTGGCAAAAGCCATTTGGTCAAGGAAATTGATGCGCTGGGCGGCGCCATGGGGCTTGCCACGGATTTAGGTGGCATCCAGTTTCGCGTGCTCAATGCCCGCAAAGGCCCTGCCGTTCGGGCAACCCGTGCCCAGGCTGACCGTATTCGTTACAAAGCCGCCATTCGTGGAATGCTGGAAAACCAGCCCAATTTGACGATTTTCCAGCAGGCGGCGGGGGATTTAATCGTCGAAAACGACACCGTGCGTGGCGTCGTTACGGAAACGGGCATTCGTTTTCATGCTCAAAGCGTTGTGTTGTGCACCGGGACGTTTTTGGGTGGCGTTATTCACATTGGTTTAGATCAAAGCAAAGGTGGTCGAGCAGGTGATCCACCTTCCAACGCCCTTGCTGAGCGGCTAAGAGCACTGCCGTTTCGCGTTGATCGTTTAAAAACCGGTACACCGCCGCGCATTGATGCAAAAACGGTTGATTTTTCACAATTGGAAGAGCAACCAGGTGATACCCCAACGCCGGTAATGTCCTACCTAGGCTCGCGGGAAATGCATCCGCAGCAGGTCAGTTGCCACATTGCCCACACCAATCAGCAGACCCATGATTTGATCCTGGCGAACCTTGACCGCTCGCCGATGTATTCTGGTGTGATCGAAGGGGTGGGCCCGCGTTACTGCCCGTCGATTGAAGATAAAGTGCATCGCTTTGCCGATAAATCGAGTCATCAAGTATTTATTGAGCCCGAAGGCTTAGATACCCACGAGCTCTACCCCAACGGCATCTCAACCTCGCTGCCATTTGATGTGCAGATTCAGGTTGTGCGTTCGATTAAAGGGCTAGAAAACGCGCATATTACCCGGCCTGGCTATGCCATTGAGTATGACTTTTTTGATCCACGGGACTTAAAGCACTCACTGGAAACTAAATTTATCCACAACCTGTTTTTTGCCGGTCAGATCAATGGCACCACTGGCTATGAAGAAGCAGGGGCGCAAGGGTTGTTAGCGGGATTGAATGCCGCTCGTCGTGCTCAGGAGTTTGAAGCATGGTATCCACGCCGTGATGAAGCTTACCTCGGCGTACTCGTCGACGATCTGATTACCATGGGCACCAAAGAGCCATATCGGATGTTTACTTCTCGTGCGGAGTACCGCTTGCTGCTAAGAGAAGACAACGCTGATTTACGTTTAACCGAAAAGGGCCGTGATTTAGGGCTTGTTAACGACACTCGCTGGGCAGCATTTAGTAAGAAACGGGATGCCATTGAGCAGGAAACCGCGCGGCTAACCACCCTCTGGGTTCAACCAGGCAGCCCTGCAGCTGAAAAAGTGGCTGAAAAAACCGGTGCTCCGCTATCGCGGGAATATTGTTTAAGCGACCTGCTCAAGCGCCCAGAGTTAAGCTATAACGATTTAGCCAATCTGCCCGGTATTGAAGGCACGCTAGTGACCGATGAAGCGGTGGCTGAACAGGTGCAAATTCAAGCCAAATATCAAGGCTATATTGACCGTCAGCAGGATGAGATCGATAAGCTCAAGCGCCACGAAGCTACGCCATTGCCAGCGGAGTTAGACTATTTAAAAGTGGAAGGCTTATCTAACGAGATTCGCCAAAAGCTTGCTGAAGCACGGCCGGAAACGCTTGCTCATGCGGCACGTATTTCAGGGGTCACCCCAGCCGCTGTTTCGATTTTACTAGTTCATCTTAAAAAGCGTCGGCTGGTAGCAGCGGCAGAGGTGGTTAACGGATGAGTTCGTTAACTGCTCTGTTGAAAAGCCTGCCTACGAGCGTGCCAACACGCCTGGATCAGGGGCTTAGCCAACTCGCCATTACCGCCAATGCACATCAGCGTGAGCAACTGTTAGGCTTACTGGCACTGTTGCACAAGTGGAACCGAGCTTATAACCTCACAGCGGTACGTGATATTGACGATATGGTGTCGCGCCATGTCTTGGATAGCGCGGCTGTTTTGCCTTTTGTGCAAGGCCCGCGTCTGCTTGATGTGGGGGCTGGCCCTGGTTTACCTGGTTTAGTGCTAGCGATTTTAAAGCCTGAGCTTGCGGTAACGCTTTTAGACAGCAATGGCAAGAAAGTGCGTTTTCAGCGCCAAGCAGTGATGGAACTTGGTATTGAGAACGTGACACCTGTCCAAGCCCGAGTTGAACAATTCACGGCGGCTACCTTTGATCAGGTGATTTCCCGGGCATTTGCTAGCCTAGTGGATTTTGTCACGCTAACGCGTGAGCTACCTGCTGCAAATGGTCAGTGGCTAGCCATGAAAGGCCCGGGAGCAGACGATGAGCTGCGCGATCTGCCCCCCGGCATTTGTTTACACAAGCGTCATCTGCTGGAAGTGCCCTTTGAAGTCGCCCAGCGGCAGTTGTTGATTCTGACCCAGCAAGGAGTTGAGTAAGTGAGCCAGATCATTGCCCTGACCAACCAAAAAGGCGGCGTGGGCAAGACCACCTCGGCCGTTAACCTGGCGGCCAGTCTCGCTGCGCTCGACCGTCGCGTACTGCTGGTGGATCTTGACCCACAAGGTCATGCCAGCATGGGGAGTGGCATCGACAAATATGAGCTGGATAAAAGCGTTCTTGATGTACTTTTGGGCGAAGCAACAGCTGCGGAAACGATTGTTAAAAAGCTAGCTGTTAAGTACGACGTTCTGCCGGGTAACGGAGATCTCACTGCTGCTGAGGTTGAACTGCTGGATCGCGACAAAAGCGAAAGCTGCTTAACCACTGCGCTTGCCTCGGTAGCGGATGAGTATGACGTGGTGCTGATCGACTGCCCGCCATCCTTGAACATGCTCACCGTTAATGCGCTGACGGCTTCCGATAGTGTGCTGATCCCTCTACAGTGTGAGTTTTACGCGCTAGAGGGGTTATCGGCACTGCTTGATACCGTTGAGCAGATTAAGCAAAACGTTAATCCTGACTTAGCGATTGCGGGCATTTTGCGCACCATGTATGACAAACGCACTAGCCTAACGCGAGAAGTGGATAAACAGCTGCGTGACTATTTTGGCGATATGCTGTTAAAAACGACCATTCCTCGCAACGTTAAAGTTGCTGAAGCGCCAAGCCACGGACTACCGGTGACGCAATATGCCCGGTTTTCCCGGGGGAGTCAGGCCTATCGTGTGTTGGCGAAAGAGATGATTCGCCGTCTTTCTCTTTGACACTCTTAACTTCAACTCTTCAATTCAAAAAAGGGGCGCTGAAAAAAATGAGGGAAAGCGAATGACGCGTAAACGCGCGCTGGGACGTGGCCTGGATGCCCTGATTGGTGCTGGAGCCCGTCGCCGTGACAGCTTGGAACTGGCCGGAAGCGGTACGCCCCTGGAGCTTGCAGATGCAACGCTAAGCGCCGCTGTTGATGAAACCGCCGAAGATCGCCTAGAACGCTTGCCGTTAGGGCAATTAACCCGCGGCAAATATCAGCCGCGTCGTGATATTCAGCCAGAAGCATTAGAAGAGCTCGCTGATTCCATTCGTGCTCAAGGGGTTATGCAGCCCATCGTAGTGCGTCCTATCGGCGTGGATCGCTATGAAATTATTGCCGGTGAGCGTCGCTGGCGTGCGGCTCAGCTTGCCGAGTTGGATGTCATTCCGGCTGTTATTCGTGAAGTTAGCGATGAAGTCGCATTAGCATTAGCACTAATAGAAAATATTCAACGTGAAAATCTTAATGCCATTGAAGAAGCGATGGCGCTCAAGCGACTTGGCGAAGAGTTTGAGCTAACCCAGCAGCAGATTGCTGACGCGGTGGGTAAATCGCGTACTCAGGTAGCCAACTTGCTACGTCTGCTGGCGCTAGACCCAGAAGTGCAAACGCTGCTCGAACGAGGTGATCTTGATATGGGGCATGCGCGGGCGTTGCTGACCTTAAGCAGTGCCCAGCAGCGACAGGTGGCTCACGAGGTCGTCAATAACGATATGACCGTGCGGGCAACCGAAGCCCTGGTGAAAAAGGTTCAAACCAACCAAGCACCGGATAAGGCGCCTAGCCGCCCTCCTAAAGTGTCCGATGTGGCACGGCTTGAAACTCACCTTGGTGAGTTATTAGGCGCGCCGGTCTCCATTGATCACAGTCAAAAAGGCAAAGGAAAGCTAACCATTCGTTATACAAGCCTAGAAGAATTAGACGGTATTTTAGCGCATATTAAATAGCAGGCTACTTAACATAACGTAAGAAGCGGCTTTTTTTCCCTCTTTGGTCTCAATTAGATCCAATATGAGCAAAATCGGTGCGTCATCGGTTGAAGGTGTGATAGCGCTTCCCTATAATCCGCCGGTGTTTGTCTAATTGTTGTGCCAGATACTTTGTGAAGATGTTTTTGAAAAATAGTTAACACGCTAAAGTTATACCCAATGCGTTAATGTCGGCAACCACTGTGGAAAATGGCTGGGCCAATGCAGAGAGTCACCACTTCCCAGCGTCGACGTTTAGATTTTAAGCGGCTATTTCTAGCTCAGCTAGCAATGATCGTCCTCGTGATGCTCATTGCAGCCTGGTGGTCTGGGTGGGAGGCGGTCGTATCTGCCTTGGTAGGGGGAATGATTAGCCTACTACCATCTCTATATTTCGTATGGCGCGGTACGCGTCAGCAGCGTGGTAAACAGCAACAACGTAATGTGCTGAACTTGTATCAAGCAGCGATGGGTAAGTTTGGTTTGACGGTGGCACTTTTTGCGCTGGCTTTTGTAGTAGTGCCTCCTTCAAACCCAGCTTTTTTCTTTGTCGCCTATGTGGTGGCCCAACTCATGCACTGGCTAACGCCTTGGCTGGTACGTGAACGGTCGACCCCCTAAACCTGAGGAAGCAGTATGGCAGCGGATAATGAAGTATCGGCCATCTATTACATACAGCACCACCTCCAGAACCTAACCTTTGGAAAGCACCCGGATAACGGTTGGTCGCTTGCGTCCACCTCTACCGAAGCGACCGAAATGGGATTCTGGGCTATCCACTTGGATACGATGGGCTGGTCAATTGGGATGGGCGTGCTGTTTCTATGGCTGTTCCGTAAAGCCGGAAAAATGGCTACTACCGGTGTGCCGGGTGGTCTGCAAAATGCCGTTGAAATGGTATTTGAGTTCATCGAGAATTTAACCCGCTCGACTTTCCACGGCAACAATAAGCACATTGCCCCCATTGCGCTGACCCTGTTCGTCTGGATTCTGTTGATGAACAGCTTGAAAATCATCCCCGTGGATTACTTTCCGCAGCTATTCGGAAAGCTGGGCTTCGAATACATGAAAATAGTCCCCACCACGGATGTGAACGCCACGCTGGGTATGGCGTTTGGCGTGTTCTTAATGATTCTTTACTACAGCATCAAGGTTAAAGGTGCTGGTGGATTTGCCAAAGAGCTGTCGCTGACGCCGTTCAACCACTGGTCTCTGATTCCATTCAACTTGGTGCTAGAGATTGTAGGTTTGATCGTAAAACCGATCAGCCTTGGCCTACGTCTATTTGGCAACATGTTTGCCGGGGAAGTGATTTTTATCCTGATCGCCCTCCTGCCGTTCTGGGCAATCTGGATGCTGGATGTGCCGTGGGCCATCTTCCATATCTTAGTGGTATCGTTGCAGGCCTTCATCTTCACGACGCTATCCATCGTGTATTTGAGCGCGGCACACGAGCATCACTGATAAAGAGCAACGCTTTGCATAACACCCTTAACCTAAACCCTTGAACTTAACGCACTATCAGGAGCTTTATCATGGAAGTCATTTACATTGCTGCAGCCATCATCATCAGTGTTAGCGCTTTGGCCACCGGTATTGGCTTCGCCATTCTGGGCGGTAAACTGCTTGAGTCCACTGCTCGTCAGCCAGAACTAGGCGACCAACTGCAGACTAAAACCTTCATCATGGCTGGTCTGCTGGATGCTGTACCGATGATCGGTGTTGGTATCGCGATGTACCTGATTTTCGTTGTTGCCGGTTAATGATTGCTCAGCCGAGCGCTAAGCGCTCGGTTTTGTTTCACTCCGGTCGCCACGAACTTGTCAGAGGTACATTCCTGTGAATATCAACATGACGCTTATCGGGCAGACGATCGCCTTCGCGATCTTTGTCTGGTTTTGCATAAAGTATGTGTGGCCTCCGATCAGCAACGCGCTTCACGAGCGTCAGAAGAAAATTGCTGATGGCTTGGACGCAGCCAGCCGTGCTACCCGCGACCTTGAGCTTGCTCAAGAACGGGCAGAACAAACGCTGCGTGAAAGCAAGGAGCAAGCTTCTCAGATTCTTGAGCAGGCCAACAAACGCTCTGCCCAGATGATTGAAGAAGCCCGCGAGCAAGCCCGCGCCGAAGGCGAGCGCCTAGTAGCGAGTGCACGTTCTGAAATTGAGCAAGAATTGAACCGTGCAAAAGACGAGCTTCGTGCTCAGGTCTCTACTCTTGCCATTATTGGTGCCGAGCGTGTTCTACAAGCTTCGGTCGACGAACAAGCACATCGCAAGTTACTTGATGAGCTTGCCGCTGAACTGTAAGGAGGTGAACCATGGCGGAATTACTGACCGTCGCTCGTCCTTACGCTAAAGCGGCGTTTGAATACGCGCGTGATCATGATGCGCTTGATAGCTGGTCACAATCGCTTAATTTTTTAAGCGTTGTGGTAGCAGACAGCGATGTTCGTCGTTTGCTGGGTAACCCAACACTTGAAAACGATAAAAAAGTATCCCTGCTTACTGGCATGGTGCCAGGTGAGCAGGACGACGCTTTAAACCGTTTTTTAGTCGTTTTGGCGGACCAAGGTCGGCTGATGTCACTTAAATCGATTGCTGAACAGTTCGAGCACCTGCGTGCCGAGCATGAGCAGCGTATTGAAGTGAACGTCACCTCTGCTTACAAGCTCGACAGTAAACAGAAAACCAAGCTAGCGAACGCGCTCAAGAAACGTCTGAATCGCGAAATCTCCATTACTACTCAAGTGGACAAGTCGCTTATCGGCGGTGTGATCCTGCGTGCTGGCGACACCGTTATTGACGGGTCGGTACGTGGTCGATTGAACCGCCTTTCCGAAGCGCTAACCGCTTGAGTCTGAGGGACATGGCATGCAGCAACTGAATCCTTCCGAGATCAGCGACATCATCAAGCAGCGAATTGAGAAGCTTGACGTCGCATCTGAAGCCCGTAATCAGGGCACCATCGTTAGCGTTTCTGACGGTATCGTGAAAATTCACGGCCTCGAAGACGCAATGTTTGGTGAAATGATTGAATTCCCCAACAGCATTTTTGGCATGGTACTTAACCTGGAGCGTGACTCCGTAGGTGCCGTCGTGCTGGGTGACTACCTGCAGCTTGAAGAGGGCATGACCGCTACCTGTACCGGTCGTATTCTCGAAGTGCCAGTAGGCCCTGAGCTGATTGGACGTGTTGTCGATGCCCTGGGTAATCCCATTGATGGCAAAGGCGACATTAACGCTAAAATGACCGACGCCGTTGAGAAAGTAGCGCCGGGCGTTATCACGCGTCAGTCTGTTGATGAGCCGATTCAAACCGGTCTTAAGTCTATCGACGCCATGGTGCCGATTGGCCGTGGTCAGCGTGAGTTGATCATCGGTGACCGTCAGATTGGTAAGTCCGCTATTGCCATCGATGCGATCATCAACCAGAAAGGCAAAGGCGTTACCTGTGTTTACGTGGCGATTGGTCAGAAGCAGTCGACCATTGCTAACGTTGTGCGCAAGCTCGAAGAGCACGGCGCCATGGGTCACACCATTGTTGTCGCGGCCGGCGCTGCCGACCCTGCGCCAATGCAGTTCTTAGCACCTTACTCTGGCTGCACCATGGGCGAATACTTCCGCGACCGCGGTGAGAACGCCTTGATTGTGTATGACGATCTCTCCAAGCAGGCCGTGGCTTACCGTCAGGTATCGCTGCTGCTGCGTCGTCCGCCAGGCCGTGAAGCTTATCCCGGTGACGTGTTCTATCTCCACTCGCGTCTGCTTGAGCGTGCTGCGCGCGTCAACGTCGACTATGTTGAGAAGTTCACCAACGGTGAAGTGACAGGCAAGACCGGTTCTTTAACCGCGCTGCCGATCATCGAAACCCAGGGTGGCGACGTTTCTGCATTCGTACCGACCAACGTGATCTCGATCACCGATGGTCAGATCTTCCTGGAAACCAACCTGTTTAACTCCGGTATTCGTCCGGCGATTAACGCAGGTCTGTCAGTTTCTCGTGTAGGTGGTGCGGCACAGACTAAGATCATCAAAAAGCTGGGCGGTAGTGTTCGTCTGGCCCTGGCTCAGTACCGTGAACTGGCGGCATTCTCGCAGTTTGCTTCTGATCTGGATGAAGCCACGCGTAAGCAGCTTGAACACGGCCAACGTGTCACTGAGTTGATGAAGCAGAACCAATACTCGCCGATGTCGGTAGCAGAAATGGCGCTTTCGCTGTACGCCGCCAACGAAGGTTACCTGGATGATGTCGAAGTACCCAAAGTGTTGGACTTTGAACGTGCCCTGCACGATTACATGAAGTCCGAACACAGCGAACTAATCGACAAGATCAACCAGACCGGCGACTACAATGGCGAGATTCAAGACGGCTTGAAGTCGGGTCTCGAGAAGTTCAAGGCGACTCAGAGCTGGTAATGTCTGGCCCGCCTTTAATAGGCGGGCTTACATGCTTTCTGTGAGCCACGAACGAAGGGTAGATCGCTATGGCAGCTGCAAAAGAGATACGCACCCAGATCGGGAGCATTAAAAATACGCAGAAGATTACCAGTGCCATGGAAATGGTGGCTGCGTCGAAAATGCGTAAAGCGCAAGATCTGATGAAAGCTGGTCAGCCTTACGCCAGGCAGATCCGCAATGTGGTAGGCCACATTGCCGGCGCGAACCCTGAATACCAGCACGACTATATGGTCGAGCGGGAAGAGGTAAGTCGCGTTGGTTATATCGTGGTGTCTACCGATCGTGGACTGTGCGGTGGCTTGAACCACAACCTTTTTAAAGCCTTGATCAAAGAGGCCGTCAGTTGGAAAAAGCAGGGCGCAGAGCTTGATTTTTGCGCTCTAGGTGCTAAAGCCAGCAGCTTTTTCCGTAACTACGGCGGTAATTTGGTAGCGGCGAAAAGTGGTTTAGGTGAATCCCCCACGGTTGCGGGGTTGATCGGCAGTATTAAGGTCATGCTCGAAGCATACGATGAAGGACGTCTTGACCGGCTGTATGTGGTGTATAACGAATTTGTGAACACCATGACCCAAAAGCCGGTGGTTCGTCAGCTTCTTCCGCTGTCACCTGATATGGGTGCAGACGCTGAGCACGACAACGAAAACGCCCGTCCCGGAAGCTGGGACTACCTGTATGAACCGGATGCCAAGGCGCTGCTCGATAGCCTGTTGGTTCGTTTCATCGAATCGCAGGTGTATCAGGCGGTAGTGGAAAACGGTGCCTGCGAACAAGCAGCCCGAATGATCGCTATGAAAAGTGCCACTGACAACGCGGGCGGCCTGATCGACGATCTGGAGATGGTGTACAACAAGGCCCGTCAGGCTGCCATCACCCAGGAAATTTCTGAGATCGTCGGCGGCGCTGCTGCCGTATAACGCCTAGAGAGCCTACATCTTTTTTAAGATGGCTCCCGGCAGACAGGTTTCATTTGCAGGTTTTAGAGAGGAACCAAGATGAGCGGACGTATCGTACAAATCATCGGCGCGGTGATTGACGTAGAGTTTCCGCGGGACACCGTGCCCAAGGTCTACGACGCGCTAAAGGTCTCCAATGTTGAGACTATCCTCGAAGTCCAGCAGCAGCTGGGCGACGGCGTGGTGCGCACCATCGCCATGGGCTCCACTGAGGGTCTAAAGCGTAGCATGGAGGTTACCAACACGGGTGCCGCCATTTCCGTACCCGTGGGTAAGGAAACGCTAGGCCGGATCATGAACGTTCTCGGTGAACCGATTGACGAAGCGGGTCCGATCGGTGAGTTAGAGCGTATGCCGATCCACCGTAAAGCACCGAGCTATGCCGACCAAGCAGCCTCTAACGAGCTACTGGAAACAGGTATCAAGGTTATCGACTTGGTCTGCCCGTTTGCCAAGGGTGGTAAAGTTGGCCTGTTCGGCGGCGCCGGTGTAGGTAAAACCGTTAACATGATGGAGCTTATCCGCAACATCGCCACCGAGCACAGCGGCTACTCTGTATTCGCCGGTGTAGGTGAGCGTACGCGTGAGGGTAATGACTTCTATCACGAAATGACTGAATCCAACGTTATCGATAAGGTATCGCTGGTTTACGGTCAGATGAACGAGCCGCCGGGTAACCGTTTGCGCGTAGCACTGACCGGCCTGACCATCGCTGAGAAATTCCGTGATGAAGGCCGCGACGTACTACTGTTCGTCGACAATATCTACCGTTACACCTTGGCCGGTACCGAAGTATCTGCACTGTTGGGCCGTATGCCTTCAGCCGTAGGTTACCAGCCGACGCTGGCCGAAGAGATGGGCGTTCTGCAAGAACGTATCACCTCGACCAAGACCGGTTCTATCACTTCCGTACAAGCCGTTTACGTACCTGCGGATGACTTGACTGACCCGTCTCCGGCGACCACCTTCTCGCACCTTGATGCGACCGTGGTACTGGCACGTTCTATCGCCGAATTGGGTATTTATCCGGCAATCGATCCGCTGGACTCCACCTCGCGTCAGTTGGACCCGCTAGTCGTTGGTGAAGAGCACTATGCCACCGCGCGCGGTGTACAGAACGTGCTTCAGCGCTACAAAGAGCTTAAGGATATTATTGCGATTCTGGGTATGGACGAGCTGTCTGATGAAGATAAGCTGGCCGTATCCCGTGCGCGTAAAATCCAGCGCTTCTTGTCGCAGCCGTTCTTCGTAGCTGAGGTATTCACCGGTTCACCAGGTAAGTATGTTTCTCTGAAAGACACGATCAGTGGCTTCCAGGGCATTCTTGCTGGCGAATACGACGATATGCCGGAACAGGCCTTCTACATGGTCGGTTCAATCGACGAAGCCGTCGATAAAGCCAACCAGATGAAGAAGTAATCCCGTCCATTAGGGGGATTCGCTATGGCGAATAGCTTCACATGCAATATCGTCAGCGCTGAAGCATCTATCTTCTCAGGTAAAGTTGAGCAGGTAGTGGCTTCCGGGATTATGGGTGACCTGGGTATTCTACCGGGTCACGCCCCGTTGTTGACTGAGCTTCAGCCGGGTCCAATCCGCGTGATCCACGACGATGGCAAGGAAGAGAACTTCTTTGTCTCGGGTGGCTTCATGGAAGTCCAGCCGGATGTCGTGACCATCTTGGCCGATGCTGCTTCGCGTGCCACCGATCTCAATGAGGCAGCAGCCGAAGAAGCGCGTCAGCAAGCGCTGAAAGCCTTTAATGAGAAGTCAACGGAGCTCGATTATACCCGAGCGGCCGCTGAGCTTGCCGAAGCCGTTGCACAGCTGCGAACGATCCAGCAACTGCGCAAAAAGGCGGGTAAAGGCTAACCACCACGCGCTTAGCGTGTGACCAACGCTCCTTGAACCCGCTAAAAAGGGTTTAAGGGGCGTTTTTTTTGTCTGTCTGTACATTGGATCAGTATCATGATGTGCTAAATCAGCAGCACATTTTTTTAAGTACGTTGTTTTCAGCATCAAGTTTTTAGCATCAAGTTTTCAGCAAAATGTTTGTCAGTTTGTCAGCGTGAAGGGGAGAGCCATGGCACTGAATGATGAAAACCTACAGGAATTAAAAGCCGAGCTGCTCGACGAATTGGCCAAGGAAGCGCCAAGTAAATCGCTGCTCTCGTTGCGCCTAGCCGAAACCCGCTCAGCGGATATTGGTGAAGTGCTTGAAGAGATGATTGAAGAAGATGAAGAGCTGCCCGCGGCGCTTTCGTTATTGGATATTTTGCCTGCCGAGCGTGCCGCTAATGTGCTGGGCTACTTGCCTGGAGAAAGCCAGCTTGAAGTCGTCGGTGAGTTGGGTGATACCCAAGTACTCAAGTTACTGGAAGAGATGGGGTCGGATGAACGGGCCGATCTATTTAATTTATTAGATGAAGACCGACGTGAAGCGCTGTTGCGGCGTATGGCTCATCAGGAGCGTGAAGATTTAAAGCGGCTTGCCAGCTACGAAGAGGGCACCGCGGGCGCCATTATGACCTCTGACTATGTCGCCATAGCCAGTGGCATGACGGTGTCTCAAGCAATGATGCGGGTACGCCAAACAGCCCCTGATGCGGAAACAGTTTATCAATTGTATGTGCTGGATAGTGAAGGGCATTTGATTGGCACCATGTCGTTGCGCCAATTGATGGTGGCGCGTCCCGGTGCCTTGGTGGATGACATCATGATTAAAGATGTCATCAGTACACCAGTCGATGAAGAGCAGGAAGAAGTCGCCCGTATTGTCGCGCGTTACGATTTGCTAGCGTTGCCGGTAATTGATAGCGATGGCCGAATGGTGGGGATAGTGACCCACGATGACGCGATGGATGTGGCCGAATCGGAAGCTACCGAGGATTTCCATAAAGGGATGTCGATCGGCCAACTGGAAGATGGCGTTAGCCGTGTACCGCTCTGGAGTCTCTACCGCAAGCGGGTGACGTGGTTGGTACTGCTGGTATTTGCCAACCTGTTTTCGGGTGCCGGGATTGCCTATTTTGAAGAGACTATTGCGGCTCAAGTGGCCCTGGTATTCTTTTTACCGCTGCTGATCGGTAGTGGTGGTAATGCCGGTGCCCAGGCGGCTACGTTGATGGTACGTGGTATGGCAACCGGCGATGTAGGCGTTAAAGATTGGAGTAAATTACTTGGCCGCGAGTTATTAGTGGCGGGAGCGTTGGGTATCACGATGGCCATTGCCGTCACACCTATCGGGATCATGCGCGGCGGTGAGGCGCTAGCAATGGTCGTTGCCTTGAGCATGGTTACCATCGTGCTGTTTGGTAGCCTGCTGGGGATGTGCCTACCGTTCGTACTAGAACGCTTTAAGGTCGACCCCGCTACGGCATCGGCACCGTTGGTAACCACCTTGATTGATGCCTCAGGGGTAGTGATCTACTTCACCATTGCAACAGCATTGCTCTCGGGGTTGTAAGGCAACCATTTGTATAAAATCTAGCGCATTGTACTGCTGGCGGCGCGAGTAATGAACATCACTTCTACATGACCCAGCCACTCAATATCGTAAGCCAGCGCTTTTAGCTGGCTTGCGAGACACTGGGGTGGCTGGTTAACCGCATCATCAATGATCAGTGAGACGGATACCTTGTCATCTAAATAGTGCAACTGAAGCTCATTCAGCGTACGCCACACCGGGTGGGTATACCAACGGGCATCAAGCGCTGCTTCGACTTCAGGACGCAGGGGTAATCCGGGTAGGCGGCTTGGGTCGCCTGCGCCTGCATCATCTTCTGGGTCGACGTGAAATATCACATCGGTGAGTGCGGGAAATTCGTGGCGCAAGCGGCGGCTAACTTCGTTGCCGATTTCATGGGCTTCTGAAACGGTTATTTTAGGGCCCACGACCACATGCAGATCGACCATTACCCAGCCAGCTGATTGGCGTGTGCGCAGATCATGCACGCTATCCACCCCCGGTACGCTACGGGCGACATCGTGCATCTGATTCTGTACATCAACGGATAACGCGGTATCAACCAGCTCACGGGCGGATTCCCACAGCAAGTCCAAGCCCACTTTACCGACTAATAAGCCGACAATAATGGCGGCCACAGCGTCTAACCAACCTAGCCCAAACTGGGCACCCACCAAGGCCACCAGCACCACGGCGGTGGATAACGCATCGCTGCGCGAATGCCAGGCGTTGGCTTCGAGTAATTTCGAATTTACCCGCTTGGCAACCCGCATGGTGTAGCGGAAAATCCACTCTTTGCTAAACAGCGCGATCACTGTAATCACAATCGCCAGTAAGCCAGGTGCGCTGACCTCCGTACCACTAAACAGGCGATGCAGACTTGACCAGGCGATGCCCCCTGCCACGAAAATCAGTACGCTGCCCAACAGCAGTGTGGTAAGTGTTTCGATACGACCATGGCCGTAATGGTGATCTTTATCGGGCTCTTGGCGCCCATAATGAATAGCCGCCAGGACAAAGCCATCGGTGACTAAATCAGACAGGGAGTGAATACCATCAGCGATCAGCGCGGCGGAACCGACCATAAATCCAATCGTCACTTTGACGATACTCAACACAGCATCAAGCCACGCGCCAATATAGGTGACACGCTTGGCATCTTGGCTTTGTAGCTCTTGGTTTTGAACCACTGATGTTTCGATGGTCTGAGTCATGGGTACCTTGCAAGGGCGCACACTTTCAATAGGTGCCTATTGTAGCGCACTCAGCTTCATCCTCTATAGCTTCCCCTAGTATTGATGGTGAATCAGGTCTTTTAATGTTGTTAGAGGATAGTTGCAGCAGTGGCGGACAATGAATTCGTGGATGTGTATCCTTAAGCGCCATTGCAAATCATGAAATTGTTTTTATACACAGGATTATCTATGGATTGGCTTCAGGTGGTGATGCTAGCCGTTGTACAGGGATTAACTGAGTTTTTGCCCATTTCTAGCTCTGCCCACCTGATTTTGGTGCCTGTGCTGACAGCCTGGGAAGATCAAGGACTGGCATTTGATGTTGCGCTGCATTTAGGTAGCTTGTCTGCTGTGGTGATCTATTTTCGCCAGGAAATATGGCAAATGGTGACCAGCAGCCTGGCTGCCATTGGCGGTAAAGGGGTGGATCAGGATGCGCGGCTCGCTTTTTGGGTAGTGCTGGCAACGCTTCCCGTGAGTATTATTGGCCTACTGCTGCACGATGTTATTTCTCATTATATGCGTTCTACGCTCATTATCGGCATCAGCTTAATGGGTTTCGGGCTATTGTTGGGTTATGCGGACTGGCGTAAGCGGGGCACACTTAGCGAATACCAATTGAGCTTAAAAGATGTGTTGATTATTGGTGGTGCGCAGGCGCTGGCACTCATTCCGGGCACATCGCGCTCAGGCATCACCATGACAGCGGCCCTGTTGGTAGGCATGAGTCGTGAAGGTGCTGCACGGTTTTCTTTTCTTCTCTCTATACCGGTGATTGTTTTAGCCGGTGGTTTGGAAGTGGTCGGTATAATACGCGCGCCACAAGAGGTTGAATGGATAGCCATGTTAGTAGGGACACTGCTATCAGGCGTAAGCGCGTATGTATGTATCCATTACTTCTTAGTGATCATCAAAAAATTGGGAATGCAGCCCTTTGTTATCTATCGCGTGCTGTTTGGCGCTTGGCTGCTATGGTTCTTTCATTTTTAAGTGCTTCATTTTTAGGGCAAAGCAGCTATGAACAACTCTGGTGGGCAAACGTCTTTTAGTAAACAGAGTGTTGGGCGCAAGGTTGGGTGGGGAAGCTCGCTGCTGTTGGTGGCGCTGGTCATGGCGGGCTGTTCAGAAAATGATCGCCCGTTAGAGTCGCCGGTACGTTTTGAGGGCAATATTTTTGGCTCTTTTTATCAGCTGACCATTATGGATTCGCTAACGCTGGGGCAATCACAGGCGTTGGAAGAGGGGTTCTTGGCAGAGCTTGAAAGCGTTGATCAAGCGATGTCCACCTACCGAGATGATGCTGAACTGATTGCCTTTAACGAGGCCCCGCTGGAAGAGTGGCAGCCGCTCTCTAATGAGCTCATCGAAGTATTGGCGATTAGCCAATCGGTGGCTGAGGCCAGCCATGGCGCCTTCGATATTACGGTTGGTGACGTGGTTAATTTATGGAGTTTTGGACCGGGTTCACGACCGGAAACCGTGCCTTCCGATGAAGCCTTGGCCGAACAGCTCGCGAAGGTTGGCTTTGATGCGGTCGAGATCGATACCCAAGCAATGCAGGCCCGGCGTACCCGCGATGTGTTTGTTGATCTTTCCGGCGTGGCTAAAGGTCATGCCACTGATCGTGTGGCTGCGTATTTAGACCAGCAGGGTATGAAACACTATTTAGTCAATTTAGGTGGTGACCTAATTGCCAAGGGGCAGCGCGATACAGAAGAGCAAACGCCATGGCGCATTGGTATTGAAGTGCCTGAGGATGGGCAGCAGCGAGCGCAACATATTATCCCGCTGGAGAATATGTCGGTGGCTACCTCTGGTGACTATCGCAACTATTTTGAAGTGGATGGTGAGCGGTTCTCTCATACTATTGACCCGCGTACGGGCCAGCCCGTTGTCCATCGCCTCGTATCGGTATCCGTTTTTCACCCCTCTAATGCATGGGCCGATGCGTGGGCAACCGCGCTCATGGTTGTGGGTGAGGATGAGGCTATGCAGATAGCTGTAGATAATAATCTCAAAGTATTGCTGCTTATTCGCAACGGAGAAGCGTGGCAGAGCATTGCTAGCCCTGAATTTGTTAATGTTTTTGGTGACGCGCTGGTGAATGAGTTGGGTATTGAACAACTTCCAGCACCTTCGAGAACGCTAGACCCAACGCTGCAACCTACCGTGCCCGTCGATCAACTCGTAACAGGTGAATAAAATGCATGAACTGGATGTCGTCATTCTCGCGGCGGGTAAAGGCACGCGTATGCGTTCGCAAACCCCCAAAGTGCTCCATACCTTGGCAGGCAAGCCGATGGTGCAGCATGTGTTGGATACCGCCTCAACGCTGCATCCTGACCGCACCCATGTGGTGATTGGTCATGGCGCTGAAAAGCTGCGCGTTGCGCTGGCTGAAAATTCAGTGCAGTTTGCTGTTCAAGCTGAACAGAAGGGTACTGGGCACGCAGTTGCACAAGCGCTTGAACAGTTAGGTACCGGTAAGGTATTAATTCTTTATGGTGATGTGCCGCTTTTAAAGCGCGAATCGTTAGTTGAGCTTCTAGCCCATGTCGATGAGCAGCATATGGGGTTGCTAACGGTGACCCTTGATGATCCCTCCGGCTATGGACGGATTGTGCGCAACGCAGCTGGGAATGCGGTAGCGATTATTGAGCAAAAAGATGCTACCAGCACCCAGCTCGCCATCAAGGAGTGCAATACCGGCATAATGGCGATGACCAGCGCGCAGCTAAAACGCTGGTTGCCACAGCTCTCATCAAATAATGCCCAGGGTGAGTATTACCTGACGGATGTCATTGCTATGGCGACGGAAGAGGGTATTAACGTGCGTACCGCCCAGCCTGCCACCACTGTAGAAGTAGAAGGCGTCAACAACCGGGCGCAAATGGCCCGCTTAGAGCGCACTTATCAACTAAAGCTTGCCGATAAATTAATGGATCAGGGCGTCGCGCTTGCTGACCCTGCACGCCTGGATGTACGTGGGCGCTTAGTCTGCGGCCACGATGTGTTTATCGACGTGGGTTGCGTGTTTGAAGGTGATGTTGAGCTTGGCGAAGGCGTACGCATTGGTCCTTACTGCGTGATTAAAAACAGTAAGATTGGTGCGGAAAGCGTTATAGATACCCACAGCGTGATAGACGGTACCGTCGCGGCGGGCATTAACCAAATTGGTCCTTTTGCCCGGTTACGCCCTGGTACGCGGTTAGCGGTAAAAGCCAAAGTGGGTAATTTTGTCGAAACAAAAAATGCTGAAGTTGGCGAAGGCAGCAAAATTAACCACTTAAGTTATGTTGGTGACGCTCATTTAGGGCGTGATGTAAACGTAGGGGCGGGCACCATTACCTGCAATTATGACGGTGCAAATAAGTACCGTACCGAGATTGGCGATCAAGCCTTTATCGGTTCTAACACCGCGTTAGTGGCCCCAGTCACAATAGGCAAAGGAGCGACGGTAGGAGCGGGTTCAACAATCGCTAAGGACGTTGCCGACTACGCCTTGGCGGTGACACGAAGTCGACAGTTAGAAAAAATTGATTGGTTACGCCCCAGTAAGCGCACAGAGCCATAGTTCTTAAAGAGAGCTCTTAAAGAACGCTCTCAAAGAGAGCTCTATAAAAGGTTCTTAATGAACATTTTAAAAATAGTGCTAAGAATCATTAAAACAGAGTATGTGTATTCTGTTGCTGCTGATATACCGTCTTTGCGGGTGGGTTGAATGTTTTTATGAAGAGCTCTGATTAATAGCTCTGGTTAATAGCTCTGGTTAACAGCTCAGGAGAGTCGTCATGTGTGGCATTGTTGCCGCCGTTGCCCAGCGCAACGTCCAAGAGATTTTATTAGAAGGACTTAAACGGCTGGAGTATCGCGGGTACGACTCGGCGGGTATGACGGTGTTTAATGAGGGCGTGTTAACCCGGCATCGGGCGGTAGGTAAAGTGGCGGCGTTGGCTGCACAGCTTGATAATACCGCACTGCCTGGTTTCACAGGTATCGCTCATACGCGCTGGGCAACTCACGGCAAACCTTCTGAAGCCAACGCGCACCCGCACCATAGTAGTAATCAGGTTGCCGTAGTGCATAACGGTATTATTGAGAACTATGAGCGCATAAAAGATAACCTCCAAAGCAGCGGCTATCAGTTTAGCTCTGAAACCGACACTGAAGTGATTGCTCACTTACTGTCTGAAAAGCTCTCGGAGGGGCTGACGCTGTTTGAAGCCACCCAACAGATTGTTAACGGCTTGGGCGGTGCTTATGCGCTAGGGGTAATGAGTGCTAAAGAGCCAGGGGTAGTGGTGGGTGCCCGTCAGGGTAGCCCGCTGGTAGTGGGTGTCGGAATTAATGAAGCCTTTTTAGCCTCTGACCCGCTGGCGCTGCTACCGGTAACGGATCGCTTTATTTATCTTGAAGAGGGTGACCTGGTAGAGCTGTGCGGGTTGGGCGCTATTCGCATTGTAGATCGTCACGGTATTGATGTAGAACGCCCTATTCATATCTTTGAACATGGCGATGGCGCAGCCAGTAAGGGCGAATATCGTCACTACATGTTAAAAGAAATTTTTGAACAGCCGACCATGATCCAGGCGGCTTTAGAAGGCCGATTGAGTGCCCAAAGCGTATTAGTAGAAAGCTTTGGTCCGGACGCCCAGGCACTTTTCCAGCGTACCCGCTACGTGCATATCATCGCCTGCGGCACCAGCTACCATGCAGGCCTCGTGGCCCGTTACTGGCTTGAACGTTACGCCGGTGTGCCGGTACAGGTAGAGGTAGCCTCTGAGTACCGCTACCGCCACCCGGTCGTGCCCGAAGGCACGCTGTTTGTCACCCTCTCCCAGTCGGGTGAAACTGCCGACACACTAGCCGCGCTGCGCTTTGCTAAAACCCTCGACTATGTGGGTACCCTGGCGATCTGTAACGTGCCCGGCAGCTCGCTGGTGCGTGAATCCGATATTACCCTGATGACCCGTGCAGGCCCTGAAATTGGCGTGGCGTCTACCAAGGCCTTTACCACCCAGCTGGTGGCGTTAATGCTATTGACGCTTTCGGTAAGTAAAGCCAAAGGCCAGAGCGAATATCCCGAGATTATTGCAGCACTGCGTACGTTGCCTGAGGTGTGTCAGCGAGTACTGACGTTAGATAGCCAAATTGAAGCGCTTGCCCAGGCGTTTGCGGAAAAAAATCATGCCCTTTTCTTAGGCCGCGGTGCCCACTACCCGATTGCAATGGAAGGTGCGCTCAAGCTTAAAGAGATTTCCTATATTCACGCAGAAGCCTATCCCGCAGGCGAGTTAAAGCACGGGCCGCTGGCGCTGGTAGATAGCGAGATGCCGGTAATTTCGGTCGCGCCCAATGATGACCTGTTGGAAAAGCTAAAATCCAACCTGCAGGAAGTCCGTGCCCGCGGCGGTCAGCTGTTTGTATTTGCAGATGAAAACGTAGGTATTAAGCCGCAAGACAATATTCAAGTAATTGAATTGCCGCATGTTCATGAAGCATTAGCACCACTGCTGTATACCCTTCCCCTGCAGCTATTGAGCTACCATGTGGCAGTACTCAAAGGTACCGATGTGGACCAGCCGCGTAACCTCGCCAAGAGCGTTACTGTGGAGTAACGGTATGGAATAGAGGCGTAGCGAATAGAAGGGAAATTAAGGAAGGAAAAACCAACGGCTAAATAAGGAGAACATGTATTTAGCCGTTGCGTTGTTTAGCGAGAATGTTTATTCGCGAGGTGTTGCCGCCAGCTGCGGATACCAAAGGTCCAGGGCGCTAGTTGATCGGAGTAGTCAACATGGTTCACCAGCGCACCCAGGGATGGCGTGGAGATGGTGACACGATCACCCACATGGTGCGTGAACCCTTGCCCTTCGCCACCACGGTCTTGAATGGGTGAGAACATGGTGCCAAGGAAGAGCATAAAACCATCAGGGTATTGATGGTGTTTGCCAATCGTTTGCTGAACCAGGTCGAGAGGATCGCGGCTGATTTTTAGCATATCGCTTTGACCTTCAAGCAAAAAGTCATCGTCTTTGCCTTCGATACGCAGCGATACCTGCGCCTTACGCACATCATCAAGCGTGTAGTGATCGTCAAAAATACGGATAAATGGCCCAATCGAGCAGGAAGCGTTGTTGTCTTTCGCTTTGCCTAACAACAGGGCGCTACGGCCTTCTATATCGCGTAAGTTAACGTCATTACCCAGCGTGGCACCTTTGGGGTTGCCTTGGGAATCCACCGCTAACACGATTTCCGGCTCTGGGTTATTCCATTTGGAAGCGGGGTGTAAGCCGACGCGGCTACCAAAGCCAACCGCCGAGAGCGGTTGTGATTTGGTAAATACTTCCGCGTCGGGGCCTAATCCTACTTCCATGTATTGGGACCAAGCGCCTCTTGCTTGTAGCGTGGCTTTCAGTGTCTCAGCTTCTTCTGAACCGGGTTTAATGCGCGATAGATCCTGGCCAATTAACTCGTTAAGTTCCGCGCGTAGCTGGCTAGCTTTATTAGCGTTGCCGCCGGCCTGCTCTTCGATAACGCGCTCAAGCAGGCTAACCGCAAAGGTAACGCCGCAGGCTTTGATGGCCTGAATGTCGCAAGGGGCCAGCAAGTAAGGCGCAACCGCTGGCTCTGCCAGCGAGTTTTGCAGCAGTGTGGCAACGGAGCCTAACGGCTCGCCTTCCACCGTACGCACGAACTGGCTGACGTTGTCGCCATCCAGCAGGTCCGCCATGCAGTCAACGTGGGCAGAGATGTCGAAGACCTCACCTGCGCGGATGACCACCAACGCGGGGCCGGTGAGTCCGTCATCACGCCATACCCGCCCCACCAATAAAGCGTTATCAATATCCTGGGGAAGGTAATCAGCGATAGTTAGCGTTGTATTCAAGGCTTATACCTCTCGATTGCCGTCAACCAGACGTGAAACCCCATAAGGGTTGCCGTCGCGCAGGGCTTCCGGCAGCAAGCCTTCCGGCAGCGCTTGGTAGCATACCGGGCGCAGGAAGCGGAAAATCGCTGCGCTGCCGACAGAGGTGGTACGGGCATCTGAGGTTGCTGGGAAGGGGCCGCCATGTACCATGGCGTGGCATACTTCTACGCCGGTCGGCCAGCCATTAGCGAGTATACGCCCTGCTTTGCGCTCTAGGGTGGACAGCAGTTGTTGCGCGGCAGCCAAGTCGCCATCGTCCATCTGGAGAGTCACTGTTAGCTGGCCTTCGATCTGAGCCGCTACGCGGGCGACTTCCTCGGTATCTGCACAAGCAACCACGAGAGATGTGGAGCCAAAGATTTCTTCTTGCAGCGCCGGATCACTTAAGAACGCCTCTGCCTGGGTCACAAACAGCCCCGCCTGACACGGATGCGCGGTTTCACCGGCTTGACCGCGTGCGACTTCGGTCACTTGCGCGTTGTGGGAGAGGCGCTGAACGCCTTGCTCATAGGCATCATGTACGCCCGGCGTCAGCATGGTTTGCGCGGCGCTGGCTTTCACTGCTTCGCCAGCGGCTTCCACAAAGGCATCCAGTTCAGGACCTTGAACGGCAATTACCAAGCCAGGGCTAGTACAGAACTGCCCCGCGCCCATGTTGAGGGATGCTACAAAGCCTTCGGCAATCGCTTTACCGCGCGCTTTCAGTGCTTCCGGCAGCAAGAAAACCGGGTTGATAGAACTCATCTCGGCGTAGACCGGGATCGGCTGGGGACGTGCTTGGGCAGTCGCCATCAGCGAAGTACCACCGCTGCGCGAACCGGTAAAGCCCACGGCCTGAATGTGAGCGTTAGCCACCAAGGCTTGACCAATCTCACGGCCAGAACCGAACAGCAGCGAGAACACACCCTCTGGCAAGTTGCACTTGGCAACCGCACGCTGAATGGCGCGACCCACCAGTTCAGAGGTACCCGGGTGCGCCGAATGGCCCTTCACCACCACCGGGCAGCCCGCCGCCAAGGCAGAAGCGGTATCACCACCGGCCACACTGAACGCCAGCGGGAAGTTGCTGGCACCAAACACAGCCACCGGGCCGAGCGGAATCTGACGCTGGCGCAAATCCGCACGCGGCAGCGGCGCACGATCCGGCAGTGCCGGGTCAATGCGTACATCCAGCCACTCGCCTGCGCGAACAACGGATGCAAACAAGCGCAACTGTCCGCAGGTACGGCCACGCTCGCCTTCCAAACGGGCGCGGGGCAGACCGGTTTCGGCCATCGCGCGCTCAATCAACTCATCGCCAATCGCTTCGATTTCGGTGGCGATGGTTTCCAGGAAGGTCGCGCGCTCTTCCAAGCCGGTTTCACGGTAGGTATCAAACGCTACCTCGGCCAGCGCACAGGCGCGCTCGACATCGTCCTTGCTACCGCCCAGGTAGGCGGGTTCCAGGGTTTCACCGGTGGCGGGGTTAATGGCATGAATAGCCGCCTGCTGGCCGCTGATGGCCTGTTGGCCGATAAGTAGTTTGCCTTCCAGAGTCATACCAACCTCCTGCTGTGGATAAAAATATAGTGAAAAGCACAGACACGTAATGAATATCCTGCGCTACACAACAGATAAGTTCAATCTCTTAACTTATTCTTGAATGACGACTTTAGTCGCAAAGCTGCTAAAGCACATGGGTAGCCTTAAATTAATTCGCTAGAACCATGGATAATGCTAGCAAGGACTTGGGCCGCCGCCCCACGAGCGGATACAAACGTTGAGTCTTCAATGATCCGTAACGGCACTTTGTGGGAGTGGCCTGCTAAGCGGTTCTGGTGAGCTTTAAAGTAGTTGAGGGCAGGTTCCATTAGCGAGGAGCCAAGCTGGGTAAGGGAGCCGCCAAGTACCAACTCTGATGGGTTCAGGGCGTGATGCACGTTAAGTAATAAGATGCCTAACGCCTCGCCAGCTTGGTGCAAAACCGCTTGAACGTTCGCCTCATTCAGGCGCGGAAGCAAGGCTTCGAGCAGATCTTCTTCCTCTGAAATCCCGAGTTTTGCGCGGATTGACCAGCCGCTAACAAGCGTCTCAGCACAGCCGCGATTTCCACAATGGCAATAGAGGCCACCGGGCTGCATGATGGTGTGTCCAATTTCACCTGCTAAGCCTTGAATACCACGCGTGACCAATGGTGGATGACTGCCTTCTACCATGCCGCTACCAATCCCCGTACCTGCGCTGATATAGGCGAGCGATTCAGGAATTTTCCCTGTTCTAAAGTAAATCTCCCCAAAAGCGGCAGATTTTGCCTCGTTGTCCATCAACCAAATGCCATTGAAAGAAGGTAGATTGGCTTGTACAAAATCCAAGAAGCGAACATCTTGCCAGCCAAGGTTGGGGGCTAAACGAATAATAGGCTCCCCAGGAGCGACAGGACCAGGGAGCGCGACGCCAATACCCAGAGGGGTATAGTTGGCTAGCTGGGCTGACCCCAGCATGGTCTTTAGTTGGGTGGCGAGTAACTCTGCTGTCGCTTCAGGCGTGGTTGGTGAAAGACGCTCGTGGTGCGACGCCAGTACTTGGCCGCTGAGCGCGCAAGCGACAATGCGTATTCCATGAACGCCGACTTCAGCTCCCAACATTAAGTAATGGTTGCTGTTGAGATGTAATGCTCTACCTGGCCTGCCGCCGCTGCTTTTCTGTAGCTCGCCTTCTTTCAACCAGCCTTGCCTAAGTAATGATTGAACGGCAGTGCCCACTGTGGCCTTGGTGAGGTGAGCTAGTGTTGCTATGTCCGCACGCGTCACTCCTGGCTTGCGGCGAACCAGCTCAAGGATAGCGCTACGGTTGAGCCGCTTGAGAAAGTGCAGGTCACCTGCTTTATGTGAAGAGGGTGGGGTAGGCATTTAAACGACAACATCCTCAAGTTAGATGGTGCTGAAAAATATACATAAGCGGCGATTTTTCAAGCTAGTTTTTATGTCAGCCTACTCTAATGCAGAAGCCGTTACCATCAACCCACGGCAGTGCTGCTGCGCTGGTGTCGGGGTGGTTTGGCCAAACTTTAAACTAAGGTCTCATTGAGATTAGCCCTATGGGTAGTCAGTATCCTTTAGTAAATAGAAAAAACTAAGTGGAGATGACATGAGTGCTAGCGCAGCTGTTTACCCAAGTATTGAGGGGCAGGTGGTTTTTATTACGGGTGGTGGTAGCGGTATCGGAGCTGCGTTAACCAGTGCTTTCCATAAGCAAGGGGCAAAGGTCGCGTTTGTCGATATTAACGATGCGGCAAGTAACGCGCTAGTAGAGGAACTGAGCGCAGAAACCGGTTCAGCACCGCACTACCATCACTGCGATATTCGTGATGTAGAAGCACTGCAAAAGATTATTGCCGATGTAGGCGCGACGCTGGGGCCAATCCAAACCCTGGTGAACAACGCGGCGAACGACGACCGTCACTCCTGGCAGGATGTGGATGTTGCCTATTGGGATGAACGCATGTCACTTAACCTGCGCCCCATGTTTTTTGCTGCACAAGCCGCCGCACCGCAAATGATAGAAGCCGGTGGTGGCTCGATTATTAACTTTGGCTCTATCAGCGTGCGCATGGCGATAGGAGATCTTTCCTCCTACATGACCGCTAAAGCGGCTGCGCATGGTTTAACGCGCAGCCTCGCAAGAGACTTGGGTGTACACAACATTCGTGTGAACACCCTGGTACCCGGCTCGATTATCACCGAACGCCAGCTTGAAAAGTGGATCGGGCCAGAAGACGAGAAAAATATCCAATCACACCAATGTTTGAAAATGCGTCTTGAAGCTACGCATATCGCGCCGCCGGTTCTGTTTTTAGCAAGTGCTGAAAGCAGCGCCATTACGGGACAAGAATTATGTGTAGATGGGGGCTGGGGTTAACCAGCACAAACGCTCGTAACGAGAACCTAGAGGTGTTTATGCCATTTAACAATAAGAAGAGATCAGCCATGTTTATTTTTGAAAAACAAATTACAAAGAGGTTACGGGCGAAGTCTTGCCTAGTGGCGGCGGTAGCGCTTGCGTCTGGCTTAGGGTCTTTCGTGGCTGCCGCCGATACCACGGTTAAGCTACTGCGTGTTGAAATCAGTGATGCTGAAAAGCAGTACTACGACAACATCATTGCCGAGTACGAAGCCAACAACCCCGGCGTTGATGTTGTTTTTGAGTACATTGCCAACGAAGCCTACAAAACGCGCCTGCCCACGCTGCTGCAATCCGACCAGCGCCCGGATATTTTCTATAGCTGGGGTGGCGAAGGGTTAAGGAACCAAATGGAAGCCGGTTTCGTGCGGGACCTCACCGCTGAAATAATGCAGGATGGTTGGCAAGACATCTACCCCGCCTCTGCCGTGAGTGCTTTCACGCTGGATGGTCGCGTTTACGGAGCACCGCTGTACGCCACCGTAGTGGGTTTGTGGGTAAACACCGCACTCACCGAAAAAGCAGGCGTAGAACTTGAATCGCTGGGCACCTGGGAAGGCTTGAAAGACGCCGTGACCGCCCTGCGTGCCAACGATATTACGCCGATGGTCGTGGGCGGCAAGGATGGTTGGCCGATGCACTTCTACTGGGGCAGCCTGGCTACCCGTCTGGCGGGTGGGCAAGGCATTGAAGCCGCCAAACAAGGCGTAGGCGACGGTTTTGAATCAGACGCTTTCGTCCGTTCTGGCGAGCTGCTGCAGTCGCTGGTAGAACTTAACCCCTTCCAGTCCGGCTTTATGGCAACCACCTACGAGCGTGCCAGCGCCATGTTTGGTGACGGCGAAGCCGCCATGCACCTGATGGGCGACTGGGACTACATCCCCTCGAAAGAGCGCTCTGCGACCGGCGAAGGCGTGCCGGATGAAAACCTGGAGTTTGTGCCGTTCCCCACCATCGAAGGCGGTGCGGGTAACGACAACAGCTTTGGCGGCATGAACGGCTTTGCGGTAACGCAAGGTGCCTCTGACGAAGCGGTGGATTTCCTGAAATTCCTGCTCAATGAAGAGAACCAGCGAGAAGCTGCCCGCTTAGGTATTTTCGTACCGGTAGCGCACGGTTCTGAAGAAGAGCTGCAAACCGATTACGCCAAGAAGGTTGCCACTATCCTGAGCGAATCGAACCACCACCAAGTGTTCCTGGACCAAGCGCTGGGTACCTCCGTTGGCGCCACCATCAACGACATTAGTGGTGATTTGGCACTGGGCGAAGTTACGCCGGAAGATGCCGCTGCACAAGTCGAAGAAGCCTGGCAGTTCCGTTAATCCTTTCTCTTTTATCGCCTGAACAGCGCCAGCGTTAACCCGCTGGCGCAACCCCCTAAGCTTGGAATGGATGCATATCATGACAACGACGACCCGACCTTCAGTTCATAAGCGGGGGACGACAGATCGCATCAAGAAAAATCTGGTAAGCGGTAAATTAGCGGCGGTACTGCTGTTATTACCGCCCGCACTGATTATCTTCTCGCTGTTCGTTATCCTGCCGTTAGTGGATGCTGCTTATTACAGTGGCTTCTCGTGGAACGGTTATGGATCGCCCAGCAATTTTGTAGGCACGGAAAACTACACGCGCCTGCTCGATCATTCGATATTTCATACCGCGTTATGGAATACCACCAAGCTGATTATTGTTTCGCTAGTGATTCAAATGCCGCTGGCGTTAGGCTTGGCACTGCTTGTTTATAAAAAGACCCCAACCAACACCCTGTTCCGGTTGGTGTTCTTCTTGCCCTATATTTTGGCGGAAGTGGCTGCTGGCTTGATCTGGAGCTTTGTCTTTGATGGCGACTATGGCATTACCGCCACTATCTTCCAATCCTTGGGGCAAGAGTCCGTTTATGTCCTGGCGGATCGTCAATGGGCCTTCCCGGCAATTATGACCGTGATTGTATGGAAGTACTTTGGCTTCCACATGATGATCTACATTGCCGCCTTGCAAAGTGTGCCGAAAGATTTGATTGAAGCCGCCAAGTTAGAAGGTGCCAAAGCACGCCAAATTGCCCTGTTTATCCAAATACCGATGATTAAGCACGCCCTGGTAGTGAGTGGCTTTTTTGCCATTATCGGTTCGCTACAGATTTTCGACATCATTATCCCGATGACCAACGGCGGGCCATCGAATAGCACACATACCATTGTGACTTACCTGTATACCTTCGGACTTTCACGGCTGAATATCGGCTTTGGTAGTGCAGCGGCGGTAGTGCTGTTTGTATTGGCGATTGGCGTTGCGTTCTTTTACCAGCGCGCCACCGGGAAGGAGAATAAGGCGTGAATAATACGACGCGAAATACATTCCGTGTAATCGTTCTGATTTTAATTGCAGGTTTAGTGATTGCGCCTCTTCTTGCTTCATTTTTTGGCGGCTTTAAGAGCAATGCGGAGTTACGGGTTAACCCCTTGTGGCTACCCACCAGTTGGAACCCGGAAAACTATATTTCCATCTTTCTGGATGGTGCTTTCTGGCGCTATATGGGCAACTCCTTCTTTATTTCGTCCATGACGGTACTGCTCACCCTGATTGTGGGGGCTGCGGCAGCCTACGTATTTGCGCAAATCAAGTTTTTAGGCTCCAAGATGATCCTGAGCTACCTGCTGCTCGGGCTGATGTTCCCCTTTGCGGCAGCGATTTTGCCGCTGTTCATTAAGGTGCGCGATTTAGGGCTGCTGGATAGCTACTGGGCGGTGATTCTGCCGCAAACCGCCTTTGGGTTGTCGCTGGCGATCCTGCTCTTTAAAGCCTTCTTCGACCAACTTCCCAAAGAGTTATTTGAAGCCGCGTATGTGGATGGTTGCAGCTATTTACGCTTCTTCTGGTCGTTTACGCTGCCGCTTTCCACGCCGATTCTGGCAACGGTAGGCACCTTCGTTTTCGTGCAGAGCTGGAACAACTTCCTGCTGCCGTTGATCGTGCTTAACGACCGCTCTTTATATACCTGGCCATTGGGGATGATGCAGTTCCAGGGTGAGTACTTAACCGAATGGAACATGATTCTAGCGTTCGTCACGCTCACCATTACCCCAGCGGTTATCTTCTTCCTGGCTGCCCAGAAATACATTGTGGCTGGCCTGACCGGTGGCTCTGTTAAGGGATAACGATTTATGAAAAATACCATTCAAAATCCTATTTTGCCGGGCTTTAACCCAGACCCTTCCATCTGCCGGGTGGGTGATGATTATTATATCGCCACCTCAACTTTTGAGTGGTTCCCCGGCGTGCAGATTCACCACTCCAAGGATTTGGTGAACTGGGAGCTAATCACCCGCCCCCTGAATCGGGCAAGCCAGCTGGATATGCGCGGCAATCCGGATTCCTGCGGTATTTGGGCACCGTGCCTAAGCTACGCCGATGGCCTGTTTTGGCTGATTTATACTGATATGAAACGCTACGAGGGGAACTTTAAGGATGGTCACAACTATTTAGTGACCGCCCCTTCCATTACCGGTCCTTGGAGCGACCCGGTTTATCTCAACTCCAGCGGTTTTGACCCTTCCCTGTTCCACGATGAGGATGGCCGGAAGTGGTTGATTAACTTGCAGTGGGATTACCGCCAGCGCGAAGGTGGCGACCGTTTCGGCGGCATTCTGCTACAAGAGTACGATGTTGAGCGCCAACAACTGGTGGGGCCAATCAAAAATATCTTTGCGGGCACCGAGTTAAAGCTGACCGAAGGCTCGCACCTGTATCGCCGCGATGGCTGGTACCACCTGCTGGTGGCGGAAGGCGGCACGGGTTACGACCACGCCGTGACCATGGCGCGTTCACGCAACATTGAAGGCCCCTACGAAGTCCACCCGCAAAACCCGGTGCTGACCAGCAAGCACGACCCGGATTGCCCCCTGCAACGGGCAGGCCATGCGGATATTGTGGAAACGCCCAACGGTGAAACCTTTATGGTTCACCTGTGTGGCCGCCCCCTGCCGGGCACCCGCCGTTCCCCACGGGGGCGCGAAACCGCCATTCAGCGGGTGGAGTGGGGCAGCGATGGCTGGCTGCGTTTGGCTGATGGCGGCAACACGCCCAGCCTTGAAATCGCCATGCCGGGGGTGGAATTTATTCCCCCTGCGGAAGAAGAAATCCACACCTTTGCTACCGATGCGCTGCCGATGGAATTCCAATGGCTGCGTACCCCGCACCCCGAGCGGATTTTCTCGCTAACCGAGCGCCCCGGCTACTTGCGCCTGTTTGGCCGCGAGTCGGTCGGCTCCTGGTTTGAGCAGGCGCTGGTGGCGCGCCGCCAGGACAGCATCTATTGCAGCGCCGAAACGGTGTTGTCGTTCGAGCCGGAAGATATTCAGCAGTTTGCCGGGCTAACCGCTTACTACAACCGCTTCAAGTACCACTTCCTCGCGGTCACGCTGAACGACAACGGCGAAAAAGTGCTCAGCGTGATGAGCTGCGCGGATGAATGGCCCAGCGGCTCCATGACCATCAGCGACACGGGCAGCGATGTCGGCAACGTCGTTCTGGCACCTGAATTGCCCGTCAGCCTGGGGCTGGATATCCGCGAAGGTGAATTGCAGTTCCGCTTCCGCCAGGGCGAAGCCGAATGGCAAACCATCGGCCCGGTACTGGATGCCGGTTTGCTCTCCGATGAAGGCAGCGGGCGCGCCCACGGCTACTTTACCGGCAACTTCCTCGGCATGGCCGCCTACGACATCAGTGGCCGCGGTACGCCCGCCGATTTCGCGGAATTCCGCTATCGCCGCCTAAACGAATTACACCGCTAATCACGCCGTTAAACATAACAATGCGTTCACGTTTAAAGATGAGACCCGACAATGGCTAAAGTAACCCTGGTTGAAATTGAGAAAACGTTTCGCGGTAAGACCACGGTCATTCCCAATCTCAACCTAGAGATAGAAGATGGCTCCTTTACCGTGCTGGTAGGCCCTTCTGGTTGTGGTAAATCCACACTGCTGCGCATGATCGCGGGTCTTGAAACCGTTACGCGTGGGTCAATCAGTATCGGTGAAAAAGACGTCACCACGGCAGAGCCGAGCGACCGCAACATTGCCATGGTGTTCCAGTCTTACGCGCTTTACCCGCATATGACGGTTGCCAAAAACATCGATTTTGGTATGCGCCTTGCCAAAGTCCCGGCGGATGAGCGGGAAGCCAAGGTGGCCGAGGCTGCCAAGCTGCTGAATCTGGAAGAGCTGCTGGAGCGCAAACCTTCGGAGCTTTCCGGCGGGCAGCGCCAACGGGTAGCGATTGGCCGCGCGATTGTGCGCAACCCCGGCGTGTTCCTGTTCGATGAGCCGCTCTCGAATCTGGATGCCTCGCTGCGTAACCGGATGCGCGTCGAGCTGGCCGAGCTACACCAACGCCTTGATGCCACGATGATTTACGTCACCCACGACCAAGTGGAAGCCATGACCTTGGCCGACCGCATCGTGGTGATGAACGCCGGGCAAATTGAGCAGGTTGGCGCACCGATGGAACTATATCAGCGCCCAGAAAC
Organism: Halomonas sp. NPDC076908; assembly: GCF_050269715.1. NCBI lineage: Bacteria > Pseudomonadati > Pseudomonadota > Gammaproteobacteria > Oceanospirillales > Halomonadaceae > Halomonas > Halomonas sp. NPDC076908. The sequence continues at coordinate 41,354 of NZ_JBNNIW010000008.1, forward strand.
CCTGTTCGTGGCAGGCTTTATTGGCTCGCCCAAAATGAACTTTATCGAGGGAGCCGTGGCGGAAAAATATGGTGCCGCTACCCTGGGTATTCGCCCGGAACATATGGATGTCAGCCGTGAGCAAGGCGAGTGGAAAGGGCGTATCCGCGTGATTGAAAAACTCGGTGCGGATTCCTTCGCCTATGTCGATAGCGAAGAAGCAGGCTCGTTGACCGTACGCCTGCCGGGGGATGCTGATTTCAACAACGGCGATACGCTCCACCTCACGCCGCACCACGCACTGCTGCACTCTTTCGACCGCAATGGTAAGTGCCTACCGGACGTTGCCACTGCCTGATAGCACGGCTGCAAGGGAGCCTAATCATGACCGTTACGCTCAATAATGGGCAGTTGCGCCTCGAAGTGAACCCCCGTGTGGGTGGCTCGGTCGTGCGTTTTGATGCACTGACCGAACGCGGTGCCGTGGCGTTAATGCGCCCAGGGCAAGCAAGCGAAAGCGACCCCAACCAGTTGGCGATGTACCCGCTGGTGCCTTGGTCAAACCGTATTGCTGGGGGCGGCTTTCACTGGCGCGGCAACGACTACTCCTTTGCGGCAGAGCTGGAAGGGGAGCCGCTGCCCATTCATGGGGATGGCTGGAAGCGTGAATGGCACATTCTGGAACAAACAGAACAGACGCTCCGTTTAGGGCTGCGCTCTAACGAGCAGCCACCGTTCAATTACACGGCGGAGCTTTGCTACTGCCTGAACGGTACCCAACTGGAAGTTACCCTTGAGGTAACGCATCACGGCAAAACCCCAGCGCCTTATGGGCTGGGGCTGCACCCGTGGTTTGAGCGCCGCGAAGGCACCCGTATTGAAGCCAGCGCCGAAGGCGTGTGGGAAGTGGATGTCGCGCAACTGCCCACCCGTTGGCGGCACATTGCCACCGGCGAAGCGTGGGATTTCGCCAAGGCGCGTACGTTGCCTGTGGATAAAATCGACAACCTGTTCACCGGCTGGAATGGCCATGCGCGCTTGCATCTAACCCAATCAAATGATTTAGCGCAGCCAGGTGGCGCGTTAACCCTAGTGGTAAACGCCGAACCTACCGTTAGCCGCTACCTTGTGTTCTCGCCGGATCAGAACGTCAATTTCTTCTGCTTTGAGCCGGTGGACCACGATGTCAACGCCCACCACTTTGATAATCCCAGCGCCCACGGTTTGGTGGAATTAGCCGAAGGGGAAACTCACACCTATCGCTGCTGCTTCAACTGGGTGAGTTGATAACAAGTAGTTTGATAAACCCTGTATCCATAATATTGAAGGAGGTGGATGGCAAAATATAATTTATTAGTTTAGAGCTTTTATAAATTAACCGTCTTTAATCATGACTGTTATGGAAATAGTCATTATGGAAAAGACATTTAATAACGAATGAAAAAAACGCTTAGTTGTTTTGTAAATAATCATAAAAAGAGAAGAGAAAATTATGAAAATGCTATCCAACGCAATCTCTAAAAGCGTGCTGGGTGGGGCGCTATGCTTGGCTTCTGGATTGTCGGCTGCGGCAGCGCCGGATATCGACTTCACCGGTTATGCGCGTTCGGGTATCGGCAATACCGCTGGTGGCGGCGACCAAGCGTGCTTTAAAGCCAATGGTGCAGGCGCTAAATACCGCTTAGGGAACGAGTGTGAAACCTATGCCGAGTTAGGCTTTGGTTCAACGCTTTATGAGGAAGGCGACAAGTCTTTCTACTTCAACAGCATGGTGGGTTACCACTCCAACCAACTGAATGATTCAGAAGATACTGGCGTAGAAATGCGGCAGCTCTATGTTCAGGGGGATAACATTGTAGAAGCACTGCCCGGTGCCTCTATCTGGGCAGGTAAGCGTTTCTATCGCCGCCACGATGTACATATCAACGACTTCTTCTATTGGGATTCCACCGGCCCAGGTGCCGGTATCGAAAATATTGATGTTGGCACCGGTAAGCTCCACTTGGCTTGGATGCGCGCAACCGGGACGGATGACACCGAGTTCCCCGATGCAGATAACCGTATTTCCAACGATACGTTAGATATTCGCTGGTCCGATATTCCGGTGAATGCCGATGGCAAACTTGTCTTTGGTTACAACTATGGCCGTGCTCAATTAAGTGACGCTCAAGAGCAGTATTACAACGGCAGTGAAGCCGAGCGCGGCCACCTGCTTACCGTGCAGCACGAGCAAAGCAACTGGTTTGGCGGCACCAATAAATTCGCCGTGCAGTATGGCACCGATGGCATTATCAACGCGGGTAATGGCCAAGGTCGGATGAATGGAAACCCATCGGCAGATGCTGTTGGCGGCGATATGTGGCGAGTAATTAACCACGGTAACGTATGGCTATCACCGGGCAAGGTAGACCTGCTCTACGCCGCGATTTACGAGAAAAAAGACTTCGACGATGGTTCAGGCCAAACCTGGATTTCAGGTGGTATTCGCCCTTCCTACTACTGGACCGACAACCTAAGCACCGCGCTTGAGATCGGCCACGACCATGTTTCTTTTGAAAATGGCGGCGCGGATAGCAACCTCACCAAAGTGACCCTGGCACAGCAGTGGGCGGCAGGGGTAAGCGGTTTTGCCCGCCCGGTGATCCGCACCTTTGTCACCTATGCCGATTGGCATGGCCGCGATGCTTTTCAAGATGATGGATCTAGCCGTGCCCTTGATGCGGACACTGTTGGTGACGCTATCAATATTGGTGATCACGATGGCGTGACCTTTGGCGTACAGATGGATGTTTGGTTCTAGGTCGCTGCCGGATTAACCAGCGTCGTACTGTTTCATCGTTTTTGGCGCCTAGTAATAGGCGCCCTTTTAAAGAGAAAAACAATGCAAGAGAAACAACAGTTAAGTCAAACTTCTTATATTCTATTGATTTGTTGCATTGCGGCGATTGGTGGATTTCTATTCGGCTTTGACAGTGGCGTTATTAACGGCACCGTTGAAGGGCTACAAACTGCCTTTGGCTCTAATAGTGTTGGCACAGGGTTTAATATTGCCTCTATGTTGCTGGGTTGTGCTGCTGGTGCGTTTTTTGCCGGAAGGTTAGCCGACCGTTTTGGCCGTCGCTTATTGTTAATTGCGGCAGCGGTTTTCTTTATTGTGAGTGCGTGGGGTTCCGGTATTGCCGGCGGCTCTTTCGAGTTTGTTATTTACCGGATTCTAGGCGGTATCGCGGTGGGGGCTGCCAGTGTCATGACCCCCGCTTATATTAGTGAAATCGCCCCTTCTGCCTACCGTGGCCGCTTGGCAACCATTCAGCAAGTGGCGATTATTTCAGGCTTGTTCTTTGCCTTCCTAAGTAACTATGTGCTGGCGAACATCACTGGCTCTGCCGCAGAAGAACTATGGTTTGGGTTTGCGACGTGGCGGTGGATGTTCTGGATGGAGTTGTTTCCTGCCATCGTCTTTTTTGTAGCGCTTTTATTTATCCCTGAAAGCCCGCGTTATTTAGTCAGCCGTGGCAAACAGCAAGATGCCGAAGACGTGCTCAACAAGCTGATGGATAAGCATGAAGTTAGCAACAAGATTGACGATATTAATGCAACGCTTGCCCGCGATCATAAACCGCAGCTTAGCGACGTAGTAAACCGTGCAACCGGTAAAGTACATCGTATCGTTTGGGTCGGTATTGGCTTGGCGGTCTTCCAGCAGTTGGTGGGTATCAACGTTGTCTTCTATTACGGCGCGGTATTGTGGCAATCCGTTGGCTTCTCCGAAGCGGATGCACTGTTAATTAACGTTATCTCCGGTGCTGTGAGTATTGGAGCGTGTTTAGTAGCCATTGCGCTGATTGATAAAATTGGCCGTAAACCGCTGCTGTGGGTTGGTTCGGCGGGTATGACGGTCACGCTTTTGTGCTTGGTGTATGCCTTCTCAACAGCCAGCCAAGTGAATGGCAGCTTGCAGCTTAGCGATAACATGGGCGTGTTTGCCCTGCTGGCCGCCAATGCGTATGTGTTCTTCTTTAACGTTTCCTGGGGGCCGGTCATGTGGGTCATGCTGGGCGAGATGTTCCCCAACCAAATGCGCGGTTCCGGCTTGGCGATTGCTGGCCTGTTCCAGTGGTTGGCGAACTTCGCGATTACCATGACCTTCCCCATTCTACTGGCGGGTATTGGTCTTTCCGGCGCTTACGCCTTCTATGCGATTTGTGCGCTGGTATCGGTGTTCTTTGTACTGCGCTTTGTCAATGAGACACGCGGCAAAGAGCTGGAAGAGATGGCCTACGAGTAATGGCCTAGTGAATAAGCAGCCCCCCTAATGGGGGCTGTTTATTAGAAGTAAGAAAGCCAATGATTGGTTTTGTTAGCAGACGCTAATGATAGTGTGATTTACAAAAACAATTTACAAAAACAAAGGAGAAGCACTATGAGCCTAACACGTCGTCGTTTTTTACAAGGTAGCATCGCGTTAGCCGGGCTTGCGCAACTAAAAGGCGTTGCGATGGCAAAGGCGCTGGAAATTACCGGGCTGAAAGATGTTTTCAAGGATGATTTTCTGATCGGCACGGCCATCAGTAATCGCACCTTGGAAACCCAGGATGCCGAGCTACTGGCACTGATCGCCCGGGAATTTAATACCATCACGGCAGAAAACTGCATGAAGTCCGGCGAGATTCAGCCCTCCCAAGGTAACTGGAACTGGGAGCTGGCGGACCGCTTTATGGCGTTTGGCCGTGAACACAACATGACGGTGGTTGGCCATGCGCTGGTTTGGCACTCGCAAACGCCCAGCGATTTGTTTGTGAACGCCAGTGGCGAGCAGGTTTCCCGTGCGGAACTGGAACGGCGCATGGAAACGCATATTTCCACGTTGATGGAGCGTTATCACGGCCAAATCCATATTTGGGATGTGGTGAACGAAGGGATTGATGAAGGTAACGGATGGCGGCGCAGCCCGTGGTACGAGATTTTCGGCAACGCCGATTATATGGAGCACGCCTTCCAAATTGCCCACGAAATCGACCCCAACGCCCAGCTGCTTTACAACGATTACAATATGCACAACCCGGAAAAACACGCGTTTTTGGTGGATGTGTTGCGTGATTATAAAAAGCGCGGCATCCCCCTTCACGGAGTGGGTTTGCAAGGCCATGTGGGGCTGGATTTCCCCGACTTGGAAGAGTTTGAGCGCAGCATTGTGGCCTACGCCGAACAGGGCGCACGGGTGCATATTACCGAGCTGGAAGTGGATGTATTGCCGGTGGCCTGGGAGCATATCGGGGCGGAAATTTCCGATGAGTTTGAGTACTCCGATGAGCTAAACCCCTACGCCGACACGCTACCCAGCGATGTAGAAGCACGCCTAACCGCGCGTTACGTTGAAGTGTTCGAGATGCTACTGCGCCACCGCGACAAGATCGACCGGGTAAGCACCTGGGGCACTTACGACGCCGAATCGTGGAAAAACGATTTCCCGGTGAAAGGGCGTACCAACTACCCGCTACTGTTTGACCGCCAACGCAAGCCGAAAGCGGCTTATCATGCGCTTTCCAAGTTGAGGTAATCAGTAAGGAGTTTCTTACGCTAATCAGAGGTTTCCTAACTTCTCCACTCTTTCTTTTATGGTGACTTAACATGAACGTTCCTTATAAAGATTTGACAAAAAGCGTTAATGAGCGCGTTGCAGATCTACTAGCACGTATGTCAAGAGAGGAGAAGTTAGCGCAAATCCATGCGCTGTGGTTGATTTTGGATGCCGAAGGGCAGCATCAGCTACGGCAAGATAGTTTTGCGGGTATAAAAAGTGAAGGCTGGCAATCTCGCCTTGCCCACGGGCTTGGGCAAATCACTAGGCCGTTAGGCTCCCACGGGGTAGCGCCAAAAGAAGGCGTTAGGGCGCTGAATGCGCTACAGCGCTACTTGGTGGAAAACACCCGCTTAGGTATCCCCGCGCTGCCCCATGAAGAGTGCTTGGTGGGCGTTATGTGCCGGGGCGGTACGCTGTTCCCCGGTTCGCTCAACAGTGGCGCAACCTGGCAACCGGAACTGGTCGAAGCCGCCGCCAAAGCGATTGGCGAAGAAGCGCGCAGCATCGGCTGCCGCCAGGGGTTAGCGCCGGTGCTGGATGTTTCCCGGGATGTACGCTGGGGCCGCACGGAAGAAACCTTTGGTGAAGACCCGTATCTGGTTGGTGTAATGGGTACGCACTATGTGCGCGGGCTACAAGGCGAACAGCGCGATTTATTGGCCACCCTGAAACACTTTGTCGGCCACTCCTTTAGTGAAGGTGCGCGCAACCACGCCCCGGTGCATGTGGGGGAGCGCGAGCTTCACGATGTGTTTTTATTGCCCTTTGAAATGGCCATTAAGCAGGCCAACGCAGGCAGCGTCATGCCTGCTTACCACGATATTGACGGCCAACCGGCGCATAGCGATTACCCGTTAATGACCGAACTGCTCCGCGAGCAGTGGGGCTTTGATGGCTTGATTGTGGCGGATTACATCGGTGTCAGCCTGCTCTACCAACACCACGGCACCGCCGAAGACGCCAGAGACGCCGCGCGCCAATCCTTCCACGCCGGGTTGGATGTTGAACTACCCGGGGATGACTGCGTGGGCAAGCTCGACTCCAACGACCAGGACGCGATGCCTGATGCCGTGCTGGATGCCTGCGTGACGCGGGTATTAACCGAAAAATTCCGCCTGGGGCTGTTTGAACAGCCGTACACCGATGGAAACGCCATTCGCTTCCAGCAGCCGGAAACCATCGCGCTGGCGCGGCAAATCGCCAGCCAATCGCTGGTGTTGCTGGAAAACGACGGCATCCTTCCGCTGCAAGATCTGTCGCTGGAAAACGACGGCATCCTTCCGCTGCAAGATCTGTCGCTGCAAAACAAGCGCCAAACCATTGCCGTGATTGGCCCCACCGCCGATGACCCCTTGGCGCATTTGAGTGGCTACAGCTTCCCCGTTCATGCGCTGCTTGAAGAAGCGCAGGAATCCGCCGCCCAGGTGGTCACGCCCTTGCAGGCATTGCAGCAGCACTACGGGGAGCGTGTGGTGTACGCCAAGGGCTGCGATATTTTGACCACGCCGCGTACCGGCACGGCGGTGTTCCCCGGCGATGTGGAAGATAGCGCCTCGGTGCATGTGCCTTCTCCGGTGTGTTATGACGATTCCGCCATTGTGGAGGCCGCCGCCTGCGCCCAACAGGCGGATATTGCCCTGCTTTGCTTAGGCGACCTGCCGGGGCTGTTCCAAAGCGGCACGGTGGGGGAAGGTTCCGACACCGATACGCTGGCGCTGCCCGGTGTGCAGCAAACACTGCTGGAAGCCGTGGTTGCCACGGGAACGCCGGTGGTGGTGATTCTCTCCGGCGGCAGGCCATACTCGCTGGGCGGGCTAGAGGAGAAGGTGAGCGCCTTTATGCTCTCCTTCAGTGGCGGGCAGGAAATCGGCAATGCCCTGGTGGATGTATTAACCGGCAAGGTGAACCCATCGGGCCGCTTGCCCATTTCCGTGCCGAAAAGCGCAGGCGCGATGCCGTTTTTCTACAACCACCACTTCAAGAGCAGCGGCACGCCGGTGGCGCAAAGCTTTGGTGCCAAATACCCGTTTGGTTATGGCCTGAGTTATAGCCGCTTTGCCTACCGCGATTTACGCATTGCCAGGGAACAACTCGCGCTAACGGATGAGCTGGTAGCAGAGATCACGCTGGAAAATACCAGCAACGTGGATGGTGAAGAGGTCGTGCAACTCTATGTGCGCGATGTGCTTGCCAAGCGAGTGCGCCCGACCAAAGAACTAAAAGCATTTTGCAAGGTAAAGGTGCCAGCGGGCGAGGCAGCTACGGTAACATTCACCGTGCCGGTAGATATGCTCAACTACACCGACCAGCCCTGGGAGCGCGTGGTGGAACCGGGCGATTTTGACATCGCTGTTGGCTCGTCCAGCCAGCATCTACCGCTGAAAGGAAAAGTCACCGTAATGGGTAGCCAACCGCGCGTGCTGCCTAAACAGTGGAAGATGGAGAGTTCCGCCACTGTTAACTAATATCCCGGGAAATCTCTGATTACCTATTGCGCTAATCAGAGATTTCCTAATACTAAGTTTAAGCTCTAAATTTAGCTTTCAAATAGAGAAGCACCTCAATGAGAAAACAGAAGATCACCTCCGAGCAGCTACGTTCGCGCTACTGGTTCGACAACCCCGACCACCCCGGCACCACGGCGCTGTGTATCGAGCGCTATTTGAACTATGGCATCACTCTGGAAGAGCTGGCCAGCGGCAAACCGATTATCGGCATTTGCCAATCCGGTTCGGACCTTACCCCGTGTAACCGCCACCACATCGAGCTGGTGAAGCGGGTAAAAGATGGCATTCGCGCCGCAGGCGGCGTGCCGTTTGAATTCCCGATGCACCCGATTCATGAAAACGTGCGTCGTCCTACCGCCGCGCTGGACCGCAACCTCGCCTACTTGGGCATCGTCGAAGTGCTGCACGGCTACCCGTTAGACGGCGTGGTACTCACCACCGGCTGCGATAAAACCACCCCAGCGGCGCTAATGGCGGCGGCCACGGTGAACATCCCGGCGATTGTGCTTTCCGGCGGGCCGATGCTGAACGGCTGGCGCGGTGCCGAGCGCGTGGGTTCCGGCACCATTATTTGGGAATTGCGCAAGCGCCTTGCCGCTGGCGACATCGACTACGCCGAGTTCCTCTCCCGCGCCAGTGATTCCGCCCCCTCGGTTGGGCACTGCAACACCATGGGCACCGCTTCCACCATGAACTCCATGGCCGAAGCGCTGGGCATGAGTTTGCCCGGTTCCGCCGTAATTCCCGCGCCCTACAAGGAGCGCGCCATGGTGGCCTACGACACCGGCACGCGGATTGTCGATATGGTATGGGAAGACCTGCGCCCGCTGGATGTACTGACCCGCGAAGCGTTTGAAAACGCCATTGTGACCTGCTCGGCACTGGGCGGCTCTTCCAACGCGCCGGTACACATTAACGCGATTGCCCGCCATGCCGGAGTTGAGCTAACCAACGACGATTGGCAGCAATTCGGCCATGAAATCCCGTTGTTGGCGAATGTGATGCCAGCGGGTGCCTTCCTGTGTGAAGAGTTCTACCGTGCCGGTGGCGTGCCTGCGGTGATGCATGAGCTGCAACAGGCTGGCAAGCTGCATGGCGATGTACTCACGGTGAATGGCCAAACCATGGGCGAGAACCTGCAAGGCCGTGAAACGCTGGATACCAACGTGATTTGCCGCTACAGCGAGCCGCTGGTGGACCATGCAGGCTTCCTTAACCTGAAAGGCAACCTGTTTGATTCCGCGCTGATGAAAACCAGCGTGATCTCCAGCGATTTCCGCGAGCGCTTCCTGAATGACCCCAACGACCCCGAAGCCTTTGAAGGCAAGGTAGTGGTGTTTGATGGCTCGGAAGATTACCACGCCCGCATTGACGACCCATCGCTGAATATCGACGCGCGCACCATTCTGGTGATGCGTGGCGCGGGGCCGGTCGGCCACCCGGGCGGCGCGGAAGTCGTCAACATGCAGCCGCCGGAAGCGTTGATTAAGCAAGGCATTGAATCGCTGCCGTGTTTGGGGGATGGCCGTCAATCGGGCACTTCGGGTTCGCCTTCGATTCTGAATGCCTCACCGGAAGCGGCAACCGGCGGCGGCTTGGCGCTGCTGGAAACGGGTGACCGGCTGCGGGTAGACCTTAAGCGTTGCGAAGTGCAACTGCTGACCGACGCCGACGAGCTGGCAGCCCGCCGTGCGCGTTTGGAAGAGCAGGGCGGCTACCGCTACCCCGGCCACCAAACGCCGTGGCAAGAGATCCAGCGCAGCATGGTGGAACCGCTGGATCGCGGCATGACATTGGAGCCCGCCTCCAAGTACCGTGATGTGGCGCGGGTAAGCCCGCCGCGGGATAACCATTAAGTTATCAACGGTTTCAAACGTGATGGCATGATCCGAATCAACCCGTAGTGGGGGTCTTTCGCCATGGCCGGAAAATATTTCCAACAATTCCGGCATTCCCGCCATCCATGGCGGTCAGATGGCGAAAGTAGCGCCCAAGGATGGGTTCACAGCGCCCCCGCCAAGGGTTGTTCGGATCAATCGCTGTCTATCGGTCAGAAGGAAAGAGTATGCAACACGGTAAAATTGAGGTGGCCGTTAAGCTGGAGATGAGCCTCGGTGAAAGCCCGGTGTGGTCGGCAAAGCACCAAATGCTGCACTGGGTGGATATTAACAACGGTAACATCTATAGCTGGAGCACCCAGCAGAGTGACGCGCCTAGCGTCGTCGCACTGGGGGAGAAGGTCGGCTGTGTCGCGCTGGCAGAAACCGGCTTACTCGTGGCAGCCGCATCGGGCGTGAAATACCTGCCGCCACAAGGGCAAACGCAACATCTGGCAGACAACGCCGAATGGGCCGCCCAAGGCAACCGCTTCAACGATGGCCGCTGCGATGCCGCCGGGCGGCTATGGGTCGGCACCATTGCCGGTGATGAAGCCAGCCCCACCGCGGCGCTGTATTGCCTGGAAGATGGCAAGCTGGAAAAACGCCTATCCGCCATGGGCATTTCCAATGGCCTGGCGTTTAGCCCCGACCAACGCTGGCTTTACCACACCGACTCACTCACCCGCTGTATTTTGCGCTATCCGTTCGATGTGGCAACCGGAGAGCTAGGCCAAAGTGAGGTATTTGTCGATCTGGAACAGCTCGGCCTACCCGGTGTACCGGATGGTGCCGCTGTCGATGCCGAAGGTTACTACTGGAGCGCGCTGTATGGCGGTGGCCGCATTGTGCGCTTCTCGCCTAGTGGTGACTTAGTGGAAGAGTACGCCGTACCTTGCCCGCACCCTACCATGGTAGCGTTTGGCGGAGACGACCTGCGTAGCCTCTACATCACCACCGCCACCCAGCATCTACACACCGCCGAGGAAAAGCAGGCTTACCCGGATGCGGGCAGCCTGTTCACCATGCGCGTTGCAACACCAGGGTTGGTGGAGCCAAGCGCACAGCGCTAAGTTTAACGTTACTAACAGGAGTGTTGCTACGTTGTAGCGCACGGCGTGTACGAGATAGCTTGCAGCAGCTACTTAGCCTGCTTATCATCGTGGTGATACTCCTTCTTTCTCACGCGACGCTCACCCTGCCAGGATCATACTGCCATGAAACCACCTAACGTCCTCGCAACTCGGCATTATGTAAGCCGAGTCGCTTGGTTGTTGCTCGTCTGCTGTCTTTTGGTATTTCCTACCTTTTCTTATGCCGCCGCCGGGCCCCTTGATCTTACTGTTTCGCTAGCCGGTATCTCTTCTGTCGTGATCTTCGTGCTCGCCTATGCGTTGGTGATGAGTGAAGAGTTACTGCATATGCGTAAGTCTAAGCCCGTGCTGGTCGCAGCGGGGCTTATTTGGGCAATAGTTGCCTGGGTTTACGTGCAGGCGGGTATGCCTGAGGAAGCAGAAATCGCTTTCCGGGAAACGCTGCTTGAGTACGCCGAACTGCTGCTGTTCCTGCTAGTTGCGATGACTTATATCAATGCCATGGAAGAGCGGCGCGTGTTTGATGCGCTGCGTTCGTGGTTAGTGCGCAAAGGCTTCAGTTATCGCAGCCTGTTCTGGATTACTGGGGTGATGGCATTTGGCATTTCATCAATTGCTAACAATATGACCACCGCCATGCTGATGTGCGCAGTAGTGCTTAAAGTGGCCGAGGGCGATAATAAGTTTATCGGCCTATGCTGTGTCAACGTAGTAGTGGCCTCCAACGCTGGCGGCGCCTTTAGCCCATTTGGCGACATCACCACGCTGATGGTTTGGCAAGCAGGCCAAGTGCCTTTCGGTGGCTTCTTTGCGCTGTTGGTGCCTGCTCTGGTGAATTTTATGGTGCCGGCACTGATCATGAATTTCTTTCTGGTTAATCGCCAGCCTGCAGCGTTACAAGAGAATGTCTGGCTTAAGCGTGGTGCGCGGCGAATTATCTTACTGTTTTTGCTTACCGTGGCGATTTCAGTGCTGTGTCACTCCATTCTCTACTTGCCGCCCGCCATGGGCATGATGTTTGGTTTAGGCCTGCTGCAGTTCTTTGGTTATTACCTGCGTCGTAGCTTGCCGCGTTCATTAGAGCGTAAGCGTGAGCGCTACTCTCGCCGGGGTGATTGGAAGAAGCTGGAACAACTCGGCAGCGTGGTACCGTTTGATATTTTCAGCCGTATTGCGCGCTCAGAATGGGATACGCTGCTGTTCTTCTACGGGGTCGTGATGTGTGTGGGGGGGCTTGGCTTTATGGGTTATCTCAGCCTGCTTTCTGAAACGCTCTACGGCAATTGGAATCCTATATGGGCTAACGTGGTGCTGGGGCTTATCTCGGCGGTGGTGGACAACATACCGGTGATGTTTGCGGTGCTCTCCATGGCACCGGATATGTCTGAGGGTAACTGGCTACTCATCACGTTAACCGCTGGTGTAGGGGGCAGTCTGCTCTCGATGGGGTCAGCAGCAGGGGTTGCGCTAATGGGTCAGGCTCGCGGTATCTATACCTTTGCTGTACACCTACGGTGGGTGCCAGCAATTTTATTGGGTTATGTCGCCAGCATCGCGGCGCATCTATGGATTAACGCCGGGATGTTTTAAGCGTTGTATAGCAAATTGAAAACGCCCCTCATTGCATCATCAATGAGGGGCGTTTCTATAGGGCGTGTAACAATACAGAGGTTAACGGCTATAGATCGTGGCCGGTGATCACATGGCAGATGTCGGCAAAGCTCTTTGCCCTAGGCACAGGGTTGATCTCTTTACCTACCGCACTTTGAATATCGCTTGCTGAAATAATGCCGCGAATTCTAAGTTCGTGCTGATCGTTTTGCTCGGTGATTAATAAGTGTTGGTCGGTAAACGTTTCCATCGATATCACTAGGTCTTCAATCGTTAATGAGCCTAGTTGTGACATAGGCATGGCGCTGAGCTTATGCCATGGGGTCATAATCATTTCTGCGGTGACTTCTGCGCGAGTGAGACTACGCTGCTGCATGGCTAAGTTGATGCGCCGGGTACCAATCACTTCTTTAGAGGTGATAACGCCGATGCAGTGCGCGTGGCTATCCATGACGAATAGCAGACGTACGCCTCCGTGGCGCATCTTCAGGTGAGCCTCATCGATGGGTGTATTGGCGTCGATTGATTGAGGTACCACTTGAGAAAAATCGGTAAGCACAGCCATCGCGGGGCTAGTGGGTAATAGCCGCTTTGGCGTTGGCATGGCTAACACAGGTGTAGTGCCTAATTGGATTAATGGTTTAGGCGAAAATGTTACTTGGTTCATCAGGAGACCTCCATGTGGCAAAAGGCGAACCGTGCGTATCTGGCTCGCCGTGTGACACCACAGTTGCACTTAATTCTTACCACAACCTTAAGAGAGTTAAGTGAGTCCTAACTTTAATAATGGCATTAAACGCTCAGCCGATCAGCGTTGGATGGGAAGGGTAGGCTAACGCGCACGCGTAATCCTCCATTGGGGGCATCTTCTAACTGCATTGCGCCTCTATGGCGTGTCACCAGCCGCTCAACAATAGAAAGCCCTAACCCTGAGCCAGCGCTGGGGCCTGCACGTTGAAAGCGTTCCAGCGCTTTTGTGCGTTCATTGACAGGTATGCCAGGACCTTGGTCATCTACCATGAGTAGAAAGCCCTGCGGCGTTGTCGCGAGTGTGATGCTGATGTTACTGCGGTGAGGCGAGTGTTGAATCGCATTGCCCACTAAATTCTGTATCACTGTTTCGATCGCGCCTGGCTCCTCCAAAATTAACCAGTCTGATCGCTCATCGGCATTTAATAACAGTTGTTGGCCACGCTCAGCGGCTAATGGTGAAAGCTTGGCCAGAGTTTCGCGCACTTCACGCAGCAGGTGGGAGTGGCGGTAATCGGGCTGGGATTCTTCCTCAGGTTCCAAGCGTGCGAGCGTCAATAATTGGGTAACTAAGCGGGTCGAACGTGCAACGCCACTGCGCAGATGGCTGAGTGCCTCTTGTCTATCTTCCACATTGTCAGTAGTGAGTGCATTTTGGGCGTGCAAATCAAGCACCGCTAAGGGCGTGCGCAGCTCATGGGTGGCATCGGCGATAAAGCGTTTTTCGCGTATCCGCATCTGCTTAAGTCGTTCTAATAATCGGTTAAGGGCTCCTGCGATAGTGCTTAGCTCTTGAGGAAGAGGGGTGAGCGTTAGGGGCTGTAAGTTTTGTGGATCGCGACTGCGAATCTGCTCAGCCATCCGCGACAACGGTGCTAACCCCCAGCCGATAGACCACCACAATAGGGCGGTGAGAAGTGGCAGGCCAATCAAGTCAGGCATCAGCGTGCGCAGGGCAACCGCTCGAATAATTTCTCCGCGCACGTCTTCACGTTCGCTGACCACAATCCGCTGATTGGCGTTAGCCACTTCCAATACATAAATGCGCCAATCGTATCCGTCGACATGCTGGCTTGTGAATCCAGGCGGATGATCCGCCAAGGAAGACTCGGGGGCACTGGCAGAACGTAGAATCAGGCGGTCATCTTCCCATAGCTGAAAAGCCAACCTGCTTTCATAGGGGGGCCCTGCAAAGCGAGTGTTGGTTTGTTCGGCCCGCTCAAGCGCAATTTCCAGGCTTTCCAGCAACACACCGTGATACTCGTCGGGCAACGACGCTTGCAATAAACCTTCTAGTAAACGCGCGTTCTGCGTCAGGCTGGCATCATGAAGCTCTTCGATTTCATGGGCGGCATAGCGATAGCTGATAAACCCAATCACCAGCATGCTGAGGCCAAATACCAGTAGCGCCAGGCCCAGCGTGCGTCGGCGGATAGAGGTCATGCGTGCTCATCCTGTTCCGCTTTATCCATGACATAGCCAATGCCGCGCAAGGTGCGAATAAGCGTTGGAAAAAATTTACGGCGCAGATGATGCACATGAACCTCAATGGCATTGCTCTCTACGTCTTCCTCCCAGCCGTAAACCAAGCGGGTTAAGGTGTCGCGGGTAAATACTCGCCCAGGGTGGCTCATAAACTCTTGCAGCAGGGTCAATTCGCGGCGCGATAGTACGACGGGTTGGCCTTGGTAACTGACCCGCATGGTTAATGGGTCAAGATGAATACCGCGACACTCAAGCGCGCTATTCACCTGACCATTGCTCCGGCGCAGCAGTGCCCGCAGGCGTGCCTTTAATTCAGCGACTTCAAATGGCTTGGTGAGATAGTCGTCGGCACCCGCATCCAATCCGGCGATACGGTCATCCACGGCGTCCCGTGCGGTCAGCACTAAAATAGGTACGCGACTGCCCTGACGGCGAACGGCTTCTAATACCTGCATGCCATCTAAGCGTGGCAAACCCAGATCAAGAATCACCGCATCAAAGGGTTCACCTTCTTTAAGCGCGGCTACGGCACTAACACCATCGCTAAGGTGATCCACCGTGAAGTGCTCGGGCTTTAATGCCAAGCGGATACCGGAAGCCAAGCTGGGATCATCCTCTACTAACAATATGCGCATGGCAGGGTAATCACTCCTTTAGGTCAATCGCCGCTTAAACCTTTAGGGCACGTTAAGGGTGGCGTTAGTAGGTTTAGCCAGTCAGGATAGGCTTATACGCTGTATATTAATAACGTAGCACGCTTTGTCACTGCTTCGGCAGCTCTGTATTCGGTTAACTATGACACTCCAGTACCTATGACACTCCAGTACCTATGACACTCCAGTACCTATGACGCACCAGCACCACTCTACATCTCTATTCGCTGCTCCCTGCCCGCCAGCCCAACGGCGCGAAGCACTGGTACAGCTTTCTGCTGCCCATGACCCCGAGTGTCAAGCAGCGCTCAGCACCGCCTTGAAGACGATGTTGAATGCACCTGAAGCCGACTGGGATGGACTCTGGGTAAGCTACAAGGCAGGGCAGATTACGGGCGCAGTCTGGGTGCAGCGCCTGCCTATGAACATGGCGCAGCTATGGTTGCCGTTACCTAGCGTGGAAGCAGAGCATGTTGACGCGCTTTTGCGCGCGGCCTACCAATGGGTAACAACGCATAATATCCGCTTATGCCACGTGGAAGTTTCCCCTCAGTCGCACCAAACAGAAGCGCTTTTGCTTGCACACGGCATGCAACCGTTAGCCCATTTAGAGTATTTAACGGGTCGCTGCGACCTGCGTTTAGCGCTAAATGGAAGTACTCCCTTATCGTTACAGCCGTTTAGTCTGCTTTCCAACGTTGAGCAGCTCGCCTTGTTGGCTGCGGTGGGGCAGGATTCGCTGGATAGCAGCACGCTACGCGACCTACTCTCGGTTGAAGAATTATTAGTGGGTTTTTATCAGCAAGACCCACAAGCGCCACGACACTGGTACGCTATCCGTTATCAACAGGTGCTTGTGGGCGTACTGTTGCTGGCGCCTCGTGAGGCGTTAGGCCGCTGGGAGCTTCTGCTCATGGGGCTTGCGCCCAAATGGCGCGGCCGAGGGCTTGGTCGTGCGCTGTTAAATCAGGCGCTGCAGCTTGCCCAACATGCGGGTATAGAAGAGGTTATGCTAGCGGTCGATAAACTCAATTTACCTGCCAAGCAGCTTTATAAGCAGGCAGGTTTTAAATGCTATGCCCAGCAGCGCTTATTCGCTTGGACAAGTAACCAGGGGCGTTAACCGTTTAAAAAAGGCATAAATAGCAGCCGCTGGGGGCATAGGCGCGCTTAGTAGCATTTTGTTGCGCTTTGCGTTGCCGTTATACTAGTTAAATAAGCACGTCTTGGCGTCTCGGCCGCGCATGATCAATGATGGTGTTGCAGCGCAAAGGGGTTGAGAACAACAGTTTTATGACAATACTCAAGAGGTGGTGAGAGTGAAAGCTAAGCTGATCATGAGCGGGCTGGCGGCCCTCGGCGTCATGGCGGGTACATCCTATGTGTATGCCCAAGACGATGCCGCACGTGATGCGATTGCCGAGCGGTTGGCGCCGGTAGGGCAACTCTGTTTACAAGGTGAAGACTGTGGAACGGCGGCAGCACCGCCTAGCGAAAGCGCCAGTAATGGCGGTGGCGTTGATGGCGGCGGTATCTATAACCAGGTGTGTATGGCGTGCCACGAAACTGGCGCGGCAGGTGCGCCGGTTCGCGGTGATGAAGCCGCCTGGGCAGAGCGTACAGAGCAGGGCTTTGCCACGCTGTTGGAACACTCCATTAACGGTATTGGCGCCATGCCTGCCCGCGGTGGTAACCCCAACCTTTCCGATGAAGAAGTTGAAGCCGCTACTGCTTACCTTGTTGAGCCGGTGATGGATGTGCCGGAGCTTAGCGGTGGCGATGATGATGATGCCGCAACGGAAGAAGCCGCCTCCTCTGAAGAAGATATGGCGGCTACTGAAGAGACCGCTACGGAAGAAGATGTAGCAGCTGCTGAAGAAGCGAACGGTGGAGCAAGCGATTTAGACGGTGCAGCACTTTATGCAAGCTCTGGTTGCGCAGCGTGCCATGACAACGGCGTTGCTGGCGCACCGGCCATGGGCGATGCAGATGGATGGGCCGATCGTTTAGATAAAGGTACCGATGAGCTATATGCCAGCGCGATCAACGGCATTGGCGCCATGCCCGCCAAAGGCGGCAATCCGAACCTTTCTGATGAAGAAGTAGAAGCGATCGTTGATCATATGATTGCTGAGGTCGAGTAATCTAAATAGCGCTATATCGCGAGATATTAGGTAGATTAACTATCTTATCCACAGGGTGTTTTGATGGACGCCCTGTGGATATTTTTTTGCCTGTTTTGTTGCCTTCATAGGTCACTAATAGTATCTATCCCAGCAGCGAGCGCAGACCAGCAATGGCGTCTTTACCGCGGGCCTGCTTTTTCTCCGGGTCTTCTTTATCTGCGCGACCTTCCCACTCCAAATCTTCAGCCGGCAACTCTTCTAAAAAGCGGCTGGGCGCGCAGTCCATCAGCTCACCGTAGGCTTTTCTCTGGCGGGCAAGCGTCAACGTCAGCGTACGCCGCGCCCGGGTAATACCCACATAGGCCAAGCGCCGCTCTTCCTCCACGGTGCCTACTTCAATGGCGTTGCGGTGGGGCAGCAGGTCTTCCTCTAGCCCCATCAAATAAACATGCGGGAACTCCAGCCCTTTGGAGGCGTGCATGGTGAGCAGCTGCACTCTATCCGAGTCATCCTCTTCTGCCTGCTGTTCCAGAATGTCGCGCAGTACCAAGCGCGAGATAGCGGCTTCGACGCCATCGGTTTCCGTCTCAGTTGACGCAGTATCCTCTTCCGGGTCGCGGTTGAGTGACTTTTCTAATTGGTCGATCAATATCCACACGTTGCCCATGCGTCGTTCAGCGACGGTAGGCGCGCTAGCGTTTTGATACAGCCACGCCTCGTAATCCATATCCCGCAGCATATCGCGAATGGCGGCAATCGCATCGCCCTGATCCATGCGCTTACGCACGCCATCGATAAAGTGAGTAAAGCGTGATAGCCGCTCTACCGAACGCGTTGGCAACTGCTGCTCCAGGCCAAGCTCATGGCAGGCAGCGAACAGCGAAATTGAGCGCTCGGTGGCGTAGTTGGCTAGTTTCTCCACCGTACCGGGGCCAACCTCACGGCGCGGCACGTTCACAATACGTAAAAAGGCGTTGTCATCGGCGGGGTTAATCAACAAGCGAAGATAAGCCATGGTGTCTTTGATCTCATTGCGTGAGAAAAACGACGTGCCGCCTGAGAGTTTGTAAGGAATTTGATAGTGCTGCAGCTTGAGTTCTAATAGCCGGGCCTGGAAGTTGCCACGATAAAGCACCGCAAAATCGCGCCACTCGGCTTTTTCCTTAATGCGCCGAGTCAGCATTTCGCTGGCGACCCGTTCCGATTCGGCCTCTTCGTGGCGATTCACAATCACCCGAATAGGCGCACCGTCGCCCATTTCTGACCATAACGTTTTGTCGTAAACGTGGGGGTTATTAGCGATGAGCGTGTTGGCCGCGCGCAATATAGTGGCGGTAGAGCGGTAGTTCTGTTCCAGCTTAATGACGTTTAAGCGCGGGAAATCCTCCCCAAGAGTAATCAGGTTTTCAGGGCGGGCGCCGCGCCAAGCGTAAATTGACTGATCATCATCGCCCACCACGGTAAAGGTGGAGCGCTCAGCCATCAGTAGCTTCACCAACAAGTACTGGGAGACATTGGTGTCCTGATACTCATCCACCAGCATATAGTGGATTTTGCGCCGCCAGCGCTCTAGCGCCTCAGGGTCGCGCTGAAGTAGCACGACTGGCAGCAGAATAAGATCATCAAAATCCACCGCGTTGTAGGCTTTTAAGTGGCGCACGTAAGCTTCATACACCCGAGCGGCAAAGTGCTCATCATCATCCGCAGCAAACGAAAGTGCATCACTGGGTAGTACTAACTCGTTCTTCCAGGTAGAAATTTTGCTCTGCACGGCGTTGATCTGCTCGGCATCCACCTGGGCGTCTTTGTTCATCAAATCCCGCAGCAGCGCCTTGGCATCTTCCGGATCAAAGAGCGAAAAGCCCGATTTATAGCCCAGGGTTTTAAGCTCGCCGCGGATAATATTCAGCCCCAGAGTGTGAAAGGTAGACACCGTCAGCCCATGGCCCTCTTTGCCATGGAGCATCTGGCCCACACGCTCCTTCATCTCACGAGCGGCTTTATTAGTGAAGGTAACCGCGGCGATCTTGCGCGCGCTCATTCCACACGCTTGAACCAAGTAAGCAATTTTGGTGGTGATAACGCTGGTTTTACCGGAACCTGCGCCTGCCAGTACCAAGCAGGGGCCATCAATATAGCGCACCGCCTCCTGCTGACGAGGATTAAGGCGCTTAATGCGCTGAGTGATACTGGTGGTGCTCATGCTAGGTTCTTGTCGAACGGGCTGGCACCGACAAAATCGAGCTGCCGCCACGCTTCAAAAACCAGTACCGCACAGGCATTTGAGAGATTAAGGCTACGGCTATCGGGTAACATGGGAATGCGCAAACGTTGGGATGCCGGTAGCGCATCCAGCATTGGTTGCGGAAGGCCGCGAGTTTCGGGACCAAATACCAGTGCGTCGCCCTCAGTATACGAGGGTTCGTGATAGCCTGTTTGACCGCGCGTTGATATGGCAAACACCCGCGTTGGCTTGGCCTCCTCTAAAAAGGCCTGCCAGCTAACATGGCATTTAACCTGGGCCCACTCATGGTAATCCAACCCGGCTCGCCGTAAACGCTTGTCATCAAGCGTAAAACCAAGCGGTTCGATGAGATGCAGACGAAAGCCAGTATTAGCACAGAGGCGGATTAAGTTGCCGGTATTCGGGGCAATTTCCGGCTGATAAAGAACGATATCGAGCATGGAAATTAAAACCCAGCACTGATGCCGAACACTGGGCCACTATCGAGCGTCTGACTGCCTTGCCCCTCGAATTCGGTGCGGAAATAACGGTAGCCACCATGCAGGTATGTTTGGCTAAATAAATTGACACGCGCCTGGACACCAAATTCATAGCTTTCTTCTAGGTTGCCGTGTGTGAAAGCGTCAGGCGTATAAGAGCCAAAGCCCCCAATGCTAGTGAGTGGGATAGGCGTAGGCACAAACGCAGATCCCGCTAGACCAAAACCACCGCCACTACCGAACCCCGTATCCATATACTGATAGCGAGTGCCGACAGAGAGGTCGAGAACGGGCAGTGGAGGTGTAAACATTAAGGAAGCTGAGTAGATATCAGCATGACGACCACTGTCATCGGAATGCATATAGCCAATCGAGCCGCGCAGTGTGGGAAGCAGGCGCTGGCTGGCTTCAACGCCATAGCTGTTGTTGCCAGCGCTAGCGGCTACACTCAGGGCATAGGTCTGCTGACCAAAAAACAGTGTGGCAAGGGCGATGGTCATCAAGGTGATTTTTCTGTGCATAACATCAATACTCTTTATTGATTGGGTTCACCCAAGGGGGGTAGATATTACTGCTTCCCACCCACACCATAGCAACGTCTATAGTCACGAATTGCCGCAGCGCGTGCCAGCATTTCGTGCCCATTCTGATCTTCAAGATATTCTAACACTTGCTCAAGGGTAACAATGCTAATCACCGGCATGCCATACTGGGCCTGCACCTCCTGAATGGCGCTCTGTTCGCCCTGACCGCGCTCTTGACGATCTAGGGCGATAATAACGCCCGCAGCATGCGCACCGCTCTGCTCAATCAGTGTCATCACTTCACGGATAGCGGTGCCTGCGGTAATCACATCGTCAATAATTAAAATATTGCCAGAAAGCGCCGCGCCAACAATATTGCCGCCTTCACCGTGGGTTTTGGCCTCTTTACGGTTGAAGGAGTAGGGCATATCCAGGTCGTGATGGTCTGCCAGAGCTGCTGCTGTCACCGCCGCCAGCGGAATACCTTTATACGCTGGGCCAAACAGAACGTCGGCATTTAAATCGCTATCGACAATCGCCTGAGCGTAAAAACGCCCCAGCTTGGCCAGCGCGCGACCGGTTTGAAACAGCCCGGCGTTGAAAAAGTAAGGGCTGACACGGCCGGATTTAAGCGTAAACTCGCCAAACTTAAGCACGCCTTGCTCAATGGCAAAGGCAATAAAGTCGCGCTGGTAGGGTTGTAGAGTGGTAGCCACGGCATTCCTCACTAGGCTGTAGGTTTAAATCGGCACGAAAGCAACAATAAAAGTGGGGTAAATGGCAAGTTTTAGTCGCTGCCTTTACCCAAACGTCTAAACGTCGGGTATCATACAGCAGCGACGCAAAAGGGACGATTTATGAAAATTGCCAGCATCAATGTCAATGGTATTCGTGATGCCGTTGATCGTGGCTTCCTGGACTGGCTGGCTCAGCAGGATGTCGACGTAGTCTGCGTGCAGAACATCAAGGCAAAAAGCTTCGAACTGGGAGATCACATTCTCTATCCGGAAGGCTATGAAGGCTATTTTCTGGATGCTGAAGAGGATGGTTTCTCCGGTGTGGCGCTTTATTGTCGCAAAATCCCCAAGGCGATTATGTATGGCCTTGGGTTCCCTCAGTGTGATCATGAAGGACGTTTTCTGCAGGCGGATTATGAACGCTTCAGTATCGTCTCCTTCTTGATGCCTGACGGAAGTGACCAAAAAGCCAAACAGGCGTTTATGGATCAGTACCAAGAGTACCTGACGAAGATGTCGCGCAAACGCCGCGAATACATCCTCTGCGGTACCTGGCATATTGCCCATAAAACCGTCGATTTGGCCAACTGGTCGGATAACCAACTGACCTCAGGCTTCCGCCCCGAAGAGCGCGCCTGGATGGATCAGGTGCTTGGCCCCACCGGGTTTATCGACACCTTCCGCGAAATTAATCGCGATGCAGGTGAGTACACCTGGTGGCCGAAGCTTGACCAAGACGTGCCCCGTGAACGCCAAGAAGGCTGGCGGATCGACTATCAGTTAGTCGGCCCCAACTTCCGCCGTCATGTGGTTGACGCGTGGATTGATTACGATGCGACCTTCTCCGAGTTCGCACCGCTGATCATTGAGTACGACCTAGCGCTCTAAGCACTAACCAGCGAATTTTTCCCGCGTCCTGGGTAATAACGCAACAAGCCGACTCTAGGGTCGGCTTGTTGCATTATGGCAGGCATTCACGTTTAACCGCGAATACCCAACGCCTCACGCTGTTGCTCACGCAACTGATTACCCGCGTTTTCAGCCAAATCGAGCATAGCGTTCAACTCAGCGCGACTAAATGCGCCTGCCTCGGCGGTGCCCTGCACTTCAATTAAGTCGCTGCCTTCGGTCATCACCACGTTCAAATCGGTATCGGCTTTACTGTCTTCCGGGTAGTCCAGGTCCAGCACCGGCACGCCCTTGTAAATACCCACGGAAATGGCGCTGACCAGCTGCTTGAAGGGGTCGCCCTTGATCTTCTTTTCCCGCTGCAGGTAGCGAATGGCGTCCACCAGCGCCACGCAGCCACCGGTAATTGCAGCAGTGCGGGTGCCGCCGTCAGCCTGGATCACATCGCAATCCACGGTGATGGTGAACTCACCCAGCTTTTTCAAATTCACCGCTGCGCGTAAGCTGCGGCCAATCAAGCGCTGAATTTCCAGGGTGCGGCCACCTTGTTTGCCTTGGGTCGCTTCCCGATTACTGCGCGAATGCGTCGCGCGGGGCAGCATGCCGTACTCAGCCGTTACCCAGCCCTGATTCTTGCCACGCAGCCAGCGCGGCACAGTGGCTTCTACACTGGCGTTACACAGCACTTTAGTATCGCCAAACTCCACCAGTACAGAGCCTTCCGCATGGCGAGTGAAGTCGCGGGTCAGGCGAATCTCACGAAGCTGGTCAGGCTGGCGACCACTAGGGCGAACAACGTCAGGACGCTTAGCACTGCTCACAAATAACACCTCTCACAATAAACGAATTACAAGGAAAAGCCGCCCATTGTACACGTCTGGGCGCGCGCTTATTGGCCTATCGGGTAGACTGGTGGCAATGCTTTATGAACCGCTATTTATTAATAGGAAAAACCATGGCCGCTTCCAGCCGCGTACACAGCATGACCGCCTTCGCCCGCACCGAGCAGGCAGCCCCTTTCGGCACCCTGCAGGTGGAAATCCGCTCGGTGAATCAGCGCTACTTAGAGCCCCATTTTCGCCTGCACGAAAGCCTGCGTGATTTAGAGCCGGTACTGCGCGAAGCGCTGCGCACCCGCTTGGCGCGTGGAAAAGTTGAATGCAGCGTAAGATTCGAGAGTGCCGACACCGCACAAGCGCCTGCCGTGAACGCCCAGCGCCTGAAAGAAATTGCCGATGCACTAGCGGCCATACAGCAGCAAGTGCCCAGCGCCGTGCCGCCCACCACGCTGGCGCTACTCAACCAGCCCGGTGTGATGGAAACCCAGCACCTCGATCAAGATGCCATCAAAGCCGCCGCCAAAACACTGTTTGACCAAGCACTGAATGAGCTGATTGACGCCCGCGCCCGCGAAGGCGAAAAGCTTGCGGAGATGATTACTACTCGCCTGACGGCCGTCAGCGAACAGGTCGCCACCGTGCGCAGCTTGTTGCCACAGATTCTAGAGCGCCAACGCGCCCAACTACTAGAGCGGCTGGAAATCGCCAAAACTGAGCTCGACCCGCAACGCTTGGAAGCCGAACTGGTATTGGTAGCGCAAAAAGCCGATGTAGATGAAGAGCTAGACCGCCTGACGGCGCATATCGAAGAAGTAAGCCACCAGCTCGCCCAGAAAGGCCCCAAAGGCCGCCGGTTGGACTTCCTGATGCAAGAGCTCAACCGCGAAGCCAATACGCTCTCGTCTAAATCGGTGGTGGCTGAGACGACTCGCTGCGCGGTGGAGTTGAAGGTGCTGATCGAGCAGATGCGGGAGCAGATTCAGAATATTGAGTAATGAAGTATTGGCCTTGCTGAGAAGTATTGGTCTTGCTGAAAGGGTAAGGGCAATTCACCTTCTATCCCGATCTAAGTCAATGCGACAATGTGCAAGCGCTCTGGCTCATATATCAATCAATGCCGCTGTCTACTCAATTAGCTAATGGCCACTCCACATTGTGTGGAGGAAGCAATTCAACAATGGCAAATTCTAGCCCAATGGAAAAACGTACATTTATTGTTTTTACCAGAGGTAGATGAGCGGATGCGCGGCGGTGTGGCAGATTACGATGACCATAAGCACAAATAAAGGGATGCATCTCGATGGATAAACACCAGCTCAGCGAGCGAGACATCTGCACCAAGTTCATCACGCCAGCCATTCTGCAGGCGGGTTGGCAACAGAATCAGTTTCGGGAAGAAGTGAACCTTACCGATGGGCGCGTTATGGTGCGGGGAAAGCTGGCTGCGCGGGTGAAAAATCCTAATGCAAAGGGCGGCCCCAAGCGCGCTGATTATGTGCTTTACGCCAGCCCCGGCGTGCCCATTGCCGTTATTGAAGCTAAACAATCAAAATTTTCAGTCGGCCACGGCATGCAGCAGGCACTGACCTATGCCGAAATGCTAGATGCCCCTTTTGCTATCAGCAGCAACGGAGCAGGTTTTTTGCTGCATGATCGCACCGGCATTACTCAGCCTATCGAACGAGAGATCTCACTCAATGAGTTGCCATCCCTGGCAGATTTGTGGCCTCTGTATCAGCAATGGAAAGGCTTAGTAGCGCCGGAAGCGGTAAAACTGGTCGAGGAACCCTTTCATAGCGATGGTAGTGGCAAAGAGCCCCGTTATTACCAGCGTGTTGCCATTAATCGCGCCATCGAAGCAATTGCTAAAGGCCAGCAGCGTGTGCTGCTTGTTATGGCAACGGGCACCGGAAAAACCTACACTGCCTTCCAAATCATCTGGCGTTTATGGAAAGCCAAAGCCAAAAAACGCATTTTATTTTTGGCCGACCGCAACATTTTGGTGGATCAAACCATGCAACAAGACTTTGCCCCCTTTGGCGAAGTCATGCACAAGGTCACTAATCGAGAAGCCAAAAAGAACTACGAAATCTACCTTGCTCTTTATCAGGCTGTGACCGGCCGAGAAGAGTGGAAACAAATCTACCGCCAGTTTCCCTCAAACTTTTTTGATCTGGTCGTGATTGATGAGTGCCACCGTGGCAGCGCAGCGGATGATTCTGCTTGGCGTGATATATTAGAGTATTTCGGCAGCGCCACCCATCTGGGTTTAACCGCCACGCCGAAAGAAACCAAAGACATCAGCAATACCACCTACTTTGGCGACCCCATTTACACCTACTCGCTCAAACAGGGAATTGAAGATGGCTTTCTAGCTCCTTACAAAGTGATCCGTATAGCCACGGACGTGGATGCCGTGGGCTACACACCCGAAAAAGGGAAGGTCGATAAACTCGGCCAATTGGTGGAACAGCGCCAGTTCAACACCAAAGATTTTGATCGCAACTTAGTGTTGGAAAAACGCACCGAATTGGTGGCCAGAAGAGTTTGGGAGTATTTGAAAGCCACCGACCCCATGGCCAAAACGATTGTCTTTTGTGACGATCAAGATCACGCCGAGCGTATGCGTCAAGCACTGGTAAAACTGATTCCCGCTGCTGCCAGTAACCGCCGCTATGTGATGCGCATTACCGGTGACGATAATGAAGGCAAAGCCCAGCTTTCCTACTTTATTGATAACGACGAGCCCTATCCGGTTATTGCCACCACATCTAAGTTGCTTACTACCGGGGTAGATGCCAAAACCTGCAAGCTGATTGTGCTCGATCAAAACATCAATTCCATGACCGAATTTAAACAAATGATTGGTCGTGGCACTCGCCTACGCGAGGATTACCAAAAGCTCTACTTCGCCATCATGGACTTCAAGGGTGCCACACGACTGTTTGCTGATCCGGATTTCGATGGAGACCCCGTCGTCATTTATGAACCCAAGCCTGATGACCCGGTAATCCCCCCTGACGAACTACCGCCGGAAGATCTGCCACCCGATATCACAGGCACCTCTGGTATTGGTGAAGTGGAGCCTCCACCTTACGATACCGGCACAACCGGCGGGTTTGATGATGGCCGCAATACTGGAGAGAGAGAAGGCCGCACCAAATACGTGATCGGGGATGTCAACGTTCGGGTCGCTGTGATACTCGAACAGTATCTGGACGCCGACGGCAAACTGATTACTGACGACTACCGAGTCCTACTCAAAGCCGATATTCAAAAAGCCCTGCAGGCTGAATTTGGCAACCTCACCGACTTTTTGCGCCGTTGGAATGGGGCCGAGCGTAAGCAAGTGGTGCTGAAAGAACTTGCCGAACATGGGATACCGCTGGAGATATTGCAGCAAGCTGTTCCCAACGGCAGTGAGCTGGACGCTTTTGATCTGGTGGCTCATGTCGCTTTTAACCAAAAGCCTCTCACCCGGCGTGAACGTGCTAACAAGGTGAAAAAACGCGATGTGTTCGGTAAATACGGCGAACAAGCCCGCGTCGTGCTCGAAGTCCTGCTGGAAAAATTTGCTCACCACGGCGTGCAAGATATTGAAGATGCCAAAGTACTGGAGCTACCACCCTTCGACCAGTTCGGTAGTAAAACCCAAATTCGCCGCGGCATATTCGGTGGTATCGAGCAGTACACCCAAGCTATTCACGAACTAGAACAAGCGCTTTACGACGACCAAAGCGCTTAACGACGAGTACTGGAAAACCTAATGAATCTCAGCAGCACCATAAAATCCATTCAAGACATCATGCGCAAAGACGATGGCGTCGATGGTGATGCGCAGCGCTTGGGTCAGCTCACTTGGCTGCTCTTTTTAAAAGTGTTTGACCAGCGCGAGGAAGAGTGGGAAGACGATAACGCCAACTATCAATCACCACTGCCGGAAGAGTTTCGCTGGCGCAATTGGGCCAAGATGAATAACGACGGCCAAGGCAAAAAATCCCATAAAATGGCCCCTTCGGATATCGTCGGCTTTGTTAACAATCAATTATTCCCGGCGCTGAAAGAGCTGGACGCCAACGCCAGCCCACAACACAAGGTCATTCGCAGCGTCTTTCAAGATGCCAACAACTACATGAAGTCTGGCACCCAGTTGCTGGCGGTGATCGAAAAGCTTGAAGAAGCCATTAATTTTCACGACTTCACGACGCGCTCGCAGATTGGTGATGTTTACGAGCAACTGCTAAACGATCTGCGCGGCGCAGGTAATGCCGGTGAATTTTATACACCACGCGCTATCACCGCTTTTATGGCTGATCGCGTTAACCCGCGATTAGACAAGCGTGACACCGTGATGGATCCAGCCTGCGGCACAGGCGGCTTCTTAACCGCCGCCATTGACCACTTACGCAACCAGCTTACCTCGAAGTCGAGCGCCGAAGACAAGCACGCCATTGAACTGTTGATTCGTGGCATTGAGAAAAAGCAACTGCCGCACTTGCTCTGCACCACTAACATGCTATTGCACGGCATTGATGTGCCCAGTCAGATTGAACACAAAAATACCCTTGGCATTGGTTGGAACGAGTGGAGTGCCAACGACAAGGTGGACTGCATTATCACCAATCCGCCCTTCGGCGGCTATGAAGACGACGGCGTCGGCAGCGACTACCCGGCCGATTTAAAAACCCGCGAAACCGCCGATATGTTTATGGCGCTGATTATCAAAAAGCTTCTAAAAGAAAACGGTCGGGCCGCCGTAGTTCTGCCCGATGGTTTTTTGTTTGGTGATGGCATTAAAGGAACTTTAAAAAAGCTGCTGCTGCAAGAATGCAAACTGCACACCATTATCCGGCTACCCAAAGGTGTATTTGCTCCCTACACAACTATCAAAACCAACCTGCTGTTTTTTACCAAAGGTACGCGGGTAGATGATGGCAGCGAGCATTTCCACACCGACACCATTTGGTTTTACGAACACCCCTATCCGCCGGGCTACAAAAGCTATAGCAAAACCAAACCCATACGCCTGGAAGAATTTAAACCCGAGCAAGACTGGTGGGGCGATGAAAGCGATGACTTTGCCAGCCGTGAGGAAAACGAATTCGCTTGGAGGGTCGATTTTAAAACCAAGCGCGAACAGGCCGAAGCTGCTGCCAAACCGCATTGGGATAATGCTGAGCAGCTTAATAACCAAGCCAGCGCATTGGAAAACCGCATTCGCGACTTGCGTGGCTCTATTAAAGGAAACAACGATAAAACACAACGCCAAAGCGTGGACGATGAAATGGAAAGCTTGCGCAGCGAAAGTGAAACGCTGCGCTTAAAAGCCCGCGACGAGCAGTCCGCAGGCGACCGTATTTATTGGCCCATCTTTAATTTGGATATTAAAAATCCGAATGGCCCTGAAGAAGAAAGCCACGACCCTGATGAGCTACTGGTCAAATACAAACAACTCTTGGGTGAAATTGAAGAAACCGAAAACCAGCTCAAAAGCGAACTGGCGGCAGCCCTTGCCCATCACTTTAGCCCAGAGGCAGAAGACGCATGAGCAAGCCAGCTTTACCGACCGACCAACAACTGCTTGGTGATATCCGCACGCTGATTGAGCAGGGTCGCCAACAACTGGCCACGACCGTCAACAGCGCACTAACGATCCTCTACTGGCAAATTGGCCAGCGTATTCACCATGAAGTGCTTCAGGGTGAACGTGCTGCCTATGGCGAGCAAATTGTCTCTGCACTGTCGAGACAATTAGAGCAGGAGTATGGCCGCGGTTTCTCTGCCAAAAACCTGCGCCACATGCTGCGCTTTGCCGAGACTTACCCCGCTGGGCAGATTGTCTCGACACTGTCGAGACAATTGTCATGGAGCCATTTTTTAGAGCTGATTTACCTAAAAGATACGCTTCAGCGCGACTTTTACAGTCAGATGTGCGCGCAGGAGAGCTGGAGTGTGCGCCAATTGCGGGAAAGAAAAAACACCCTGCTGTTTGAGCGAACCGCCCTGTCTAAACAACCTGAAATGTTGCTAACGCAAGAATTAGCCAACCTGCGCCAAACAGGCTCGCTGAGCCAAAACCTAGTGCTTAAAGACCCTTACGTTCTCGATTTTTTGGGCCTGAATGACCGCTACCTGGAAAAAGATCTGGAAGACGCTATTCTGCGTGATCTGGAGCAATTTCTGTTGGAGCTAGGAGCCGGCTTTAGCTTTGTCGCACGACAAAAACGCATCCAGATCGACAACGATGATTTTTACATCGACCTATTGTTCTACAACCGCCGGCTGAAACGGTTGGTCGCTATTGACTTGAAACTGGGCGACTTTAAAGCCGAGCACAAAGGCCAAATGGAGTTGTATCTGCGTTGGCTTGCCAAGCATGAACAGGAAGCGGGCGAAGCTGCGCCGTTGGGTATTATTCTGTGCAGCGGTAAAAAGCAGGAGCAAATCGAACTCTTAGAGTTGGATGCCAGCGGCATCCATGTCGCTGAATATTTGACTGCTTTACCCCCCAAAGAAGTACTACAAGCTAAATTGCATCAGGCCATTGAACGCTCACGGGCGCGACTGGACAACCGTGGGGAGGATAACTAAATGGACGCACAGCAGTTTTTGGCTGAGTTTGGTCATATCGCCAACGCACCGGGGAGCGTGGCGCGGTTGCGGGAGTTGATTTTGCATCTGGCGGCGTCTGGTGACTTAATTTCAGTTGATAATCCAATAGATGCTTCTCCGTTGCTCGAATCCATCCTTAGGAAAAAGCGCGAGCACCTTGAAACTAGGAAAGTCATTGCAGCGCAAGAACCTGTTTTACGTTCAAACATCAAGATTCCAGCACATTGGGCCGCATGTCGGCTTGGAGATTTGGCGTTAACTATTACAGGAGGGGGCACACCTTCCAAGAATAATCCTAGTTATTGGGCGGGCGATATCCCTTGGGCTAGTGTAAAGGACTTGAAGGATTTTAAGTTTTTAGACAGTACGCAAGATCACATTACCGAGGATGGGCTAAAAAACAGTTCGACCAATTTAATCCCGGCTGGAAGAATTATCGTTTGTACACGAATGGGATTAGGGAAAGTTGCAGTGAATCGTGTGCCGCTGGCGATAAATCAAGATTTAAAAGCACTTGAATTACCGCAAGAAGTAAATGCTGATTTCTTTGTGATTCTGTATAAAACTCGAGAAGTTAGTGGTACAGGAACAACAGTTTCAGGCATCAAACAGGATAAACTGCTTGCTCTTCCCGCAGCCTTGCCGCCAACTGACGAACAATCCCGCATCGTCGCCAAAGTCGATGAGCTGATGGCCTTATGCGATCAGTTGGAGGCGCAGCAGCAACAACGCCGCACCCTGCAAAACCAGTTGCGCCGCGTCACCCTGCAAGCCGTTGCCACCAGCCAAAGCCCCCATGAGCTGCAAGAAAACTGGGAAAGACTGGAAGCCAACTTCGGACAACTGTTCTCCGCGCCGGAGGATGTGGCCGCTTTCAGAGGATTAATACTCGATTTAGCCGTATCGGGCAATCTGTCTGATATTGAGCAGCGTCATGACTCGACGGGCACTGAACTGTTGGAGACGATATCGAAGCAAAGAGCTGCTTGGTCAAAGGAAGTCGAAGATCAGGAGAAAAAAGAAGCACAGAAAATGCTTAGGAAACTACGTACGCAGCAGTTCAATGTTCCTGATACTAGGCTACCAGAACACTGGATTTGGGCGACATTTTTGCAAATTTCTCAGGCTGTTGTGGACTGTCACAACAAGACCGCACCCTATGTGGCGAGTGGAATTCACCTGATTAGAACAACTGATATTCGCAATGGTGAAATGAAGTTAGCCAATACAAAAAAAATTACCGAAGAAACATTCTCCTATTGGGCAAGAAGAATGCCGCCTAAAGCCGGTGATATTTTCTTTACAAGGGAAGCTCCAATGGGTGAAGCGGCAATTGTGCCCGAGGGTGAAAAAGTATGCCTTGGTCAGCGCACAATGCTTATCCGGTTATTTCCTGAGTTATTTAATAATCGATTCCTGCTTTATGTAATTAGAAGCCCCAGTTTTCAGACTCGCATGGTGGAGGCTGCAATTGGAATGACGGTAAAGCACTTGCGCGTGGGTGGCGTTGAAGATCTAGTGGTTCCGGTTCCTCCAAAGCAAGAGCAAGACTCGATTGTTGAAATCATCGATGCGCTGTTTGAAGTATGTAATCGCTTTGAGGAACAGTTATCGAAGAAGCAACGCATCGCAGCGAACCTAGTATCAAGTGCAGTTGCCGCCCTCACCGGTATCGCTATCGAGCAAGAGGAGGAGCCCATGAAAGCCCCGAAAACTGAACTAGTGTCTCCTGTGCGTTTGGGCGCGCCACCCAATGTCAAAGCCCAGGCACCACTGGCCACTATTCTCGCTCGGCGTAACGGCGAAATGAGGGCCAAAGATTTATGGCAGCACTGGGGGCTCGATAAAACAATCGACCAATTTTATGCGCAATTAAAAACCGAAGTGGTTAACGGTTGGGTGTTAGAACCTACAGTTTTATGGCTAAAGGATGATTTGAACGTAGACAAAATTTGTTTTGAAGACAAAGCAGCAAAACTAATTCGTCTGATAAAAGAGAATGGCGAAGCCATGTATGAAAATGACTTATGGCGAAAATTTGGACAGAGCAAAAATGCCTTCGATGAACAACTCAAATTAGAAATCCAGAATGGATGGATCATTCAGCACTCACCAGCTGAGAGCAAAGTCCTTCAAGAAGATTAAGGAATATCCTTAAATGCAACTAAAACACCTTGAAATTCCGGAATTTCGTAACCTTCGCAACTTGGAAGTGAGTTTTGCCACCGAGCTGGAGCCGGTCACGGGTGCGCCCACGAATGAGCCTGCCAAACGCATTCGCAGCCATGCCTTGATCGGCCAAAACGGCACCGGCAAATCCAATCTAATCGAGGCACTGATCACTCTGTTTCGCGATGTCGATCTCAATCGGGAAGCCGCCTTTGGCTACACCTTGGAATATGAAATTCGTGGCCGTATTGTGCGTATTGAAGCGGGTGCCGAAAAACGACCCTACGTGTGGATCGATGGCAAAAGCGAGTCCCAAGGCTATCTGCTTAAAAATCGTGAGCTGCTGCCTTCGCATATTTTTGCTTACTACTCAGGCCGAAATGAGCGCATTGAGCAGTTATTTCAGGAGCATCAACGGCGCTTTAATCAGCGACAGGAAATCACCACTGATGAGGTTTTTTCAGATTCAGAACTGAACGCCTATACCAACTCACCGAGGATGATTGATCTCCAAGACGAACTCAGAAAGTTCGAAGGGAAATCAGTTAATGAAATGAGTGAAGAGGAGCAAGCTGAGTATCAGGCAATACAAGATGAACTCAAGCCATTTGAAGAACAAAGAGCTAAATTTCTCGACCGAGCTGAAGAGCAACGCCAAAAGCGGCGAGAAAGATTAGGTGATGACCGATTACGCCGTCTGTTTTATTGCCGGGGCGGGCACAGCCAGTTGGTGCTGCTAGCCTGTTTGCTATCCGACGACCCGGTATTTCAAAAGGTACTGAATAATCTGCATATCGAATCACTGGAGTCCGCTCTGTTTGTACTCAAAGAGCCCCACCGGCTGCGCGAAAAACGCCGTGGCGGCAAGTTTGACGAACATGAACTGATTGAGGGTGATCCGCGCTTTTGGTATGCCCGTGGCAATGTGGTCAGTGAGTTTCTGGAAAAACTCTGGCAAGTGGCCTGGGCACCCATCGAGCAGGAAGTTAGTAAACAAATTGATTTTCGCGGCCGTACCGAAAAGCAAAAGCAGCTGTACCTCTATGTGCCGAACAACAAAAAACTCAAAGAACTGGGCGAACTGGTTGGTGGGCCAGATAGCTTTTTCCGTTATGCCGAAGGTGCTTATATCGGCGATTTGATTGACGAAGTACGCATCACCGTGAAAAAACGAGACGAGCACGGCGGCAAAGTGAGTTTCACCCAACTCTCCGAAGGCGAGCTGCAAATGCTCACTGTACTTGGCCTGATGCGCATCACCCGTGAAGACCACTGTTTGTTTTTATTAGATGAACCCGACACTCACTTAAACCCTATCTGGAAATTACGCTACTTTGACGATATTGAAGGCGTTTTAAGTTCTGGAAAGAATTCATTGATGCAAGGTGAATCGCAAATCCTGATCACCACTCACGACCCGATGATGGTTGGTTCACTGAGAAAAGAACAGGTTCACATTATTAGTAAAAGCGATGGTGAAACATTGATCGAGCCACCTGTTGAAGATCCTCAAGGGATGGGTGTATCTGGTTTGTTAAAAAGTGAGATGTTTGGTTTGCCTTCTACTCTAGACCACCACACTTTGAACATGCTGCAACGTCGTAACGATTTGCTTGCGAAACGCAAGCATGAAGGTTTGAGTCATGAGGAGCAGCAAGAACTTCATTACCTAGTGGTTCGCCTTGATGATTTAGGGTTCTCACGAGAATATCGCGATCCGATGTATCAGCTCTTTATCGAGCAAATGTACAAAGTGCGCAGCAAGCCGCTTGATAAACTACTTAGCGAAGATGAGTTAAACGAACAAAATGCTAAGGCCGAGAAAATCATGGAGCAGCTAGTAAAAGCCCAACGTATGGATGATTTGTCATTGCTCGCGCAAGAGCTGGCTGAGAAGTTGAAGGTGTAAGCATGCGAAAAGTAATTATTACAGGCACACCACCAGCCGATTGGGTTGCCGAAGCTGAGGCTATAACTGCGCAATTACAAGCGGCCCCTGATGAAGCAGCCCGGAAAATTATACTTGATGAACATGAAGGCTTCTGGCGAGATGCCCGTATCCGTAACTGGCTTATGGGCCAATTTGCCAATAAGTGCTGGTACACAGAAGCCGAAGAATCTATATCCCCGATACATGTAGATCATTTTCGCCCCAAAGGCCGTGTAAAAAACCTAGATGGAAGTTACGAAAGTGGCTATTGGTGGCTCACATTTAACTGGAAAAACTATGTAATAGCTGGACACTTAATCAACAGTAAAAAAAGTGATGTATTTCCTATTATTGCTGGCGAACAACGTGCTGTCATTAATTGCTCAGATATACTGCTTAAGCTTGAGGGTGCAGTATTGATTGACCCATTAACTGACCAAACACGACTGATCTCCTATGACAGAGATGATGACGGCTGTGTAGCGGTATTAGCTGGTGATATTGATGAATTAGAGCAATTCAAAGCAGAAAAAACTATCGAAATTTTGGGTTTGAATCGTATTAACCGCCTAAATCAAAAGCGCGGTAAAAAGTGGGATGAATGTCTATCGATAATTGAAGACTATCGTGGGGCTAGGGCACAACATGGTGTCCATGCTTTGGTTTGGCTAACGAAGGAAATGTCGATTGCTCGCTTAAAGGCAACAGTAAAATACGATATGGAGTTTTCATCAGTAGCAGAAGCTTGTATTCGAAAAAAAGCACCTGAAGCAGTGATTGCTGCAGTATTTGAACGGTAGGGGGAAAAAAGAAAATGGGCAAACTCCCCATCAATCTCAACGACCTACTATGCCAACCCATCGGGTACAAAATCTACTGGAACCCCGATGTGACCATCTGCAACCGATTTGCCTTCGCTAACCAGTTCGCAAATCTTGACAGCTGTTAGGTAGAGTGATGATCGGTCAGGATCGCGATGTCAGGTATTTTTGCTCTCGACGCCTATTACACGTTAAAGGCCTCTTGCTTCATCGTTTGCTCTGCTCGGCTGATGCCTAATCGCTGTGCAACCAATGGCCACCGCTTCACTGCATTTAAAACCTCATCGTAAATTTGCCTTGCCTCGGTTTGAGTCAGCCTGAAGAAATCTTGCACTTCAAAGGCAAGCTGGTAGTCGAGAGCGTTGTCTGTATCGGTAATATTCAGGTGAAGGCCTAGCTTTCCCACAATGGGGTTTAAATCGTAAGCAGGTGATAGCTTCCAGCCTTTGTCAGTTAACAGAAAACCGTGATTACGCAAGTGGTCATCTGTGTTCGACACCGCAATGTTAAACACAATCCGTCGCCATAATTGGGCAAGATCAGCTTTTGTTTGTGCCCCCTGATTAGAGAGAAATTCTGCGATTTCAAGATAACTAGCACCCTGAGAATGCTCACCATCGTAGTACTGGAGCTGCGTCATGGCGGATGAAAAATGTAGGCGTTTGTCACCCATCCGATCAAAGCGCTTGGTCAAAAAGGTATGGTGCCGAGTCGAGAGTTTTCGGATCTCACTTGGAAACATCTCAATCCCGGCCGCTAAGGCAAGCTCATAACACACCATCTCCCACACACCGACATCGAAGGTGTCATTTAAATTTGGAAATTTGGCTATCCACAGGTGGTTTTGCTCGTCAGTAACACAGGCTTTTGGCCTTGCACCGCCCAAAGAAGAGCCGGGAGAAATCAACATTTTCAACCACTGATAGTATTCATCACTGTCGATGTTATCGTCTTTTTCAATTTGGATGGCAGCATGCTCTAACTCGCGAAGCGCTGCCATGGGTGGCGCCGCAAATTCGGTATTGTTATCAAGAAAATGAGGTGAGTCTGGTCTTTTAAAGCGAATTCCACCCATGCGGTAGGAATCATGTACCCCAAGCAAATAATCGAGCTCCGTTAATCGATTACTCGGCCGAATACCTTTGCGATTTTCGATAGCCGCCCTGCGCTGCATCAGAATACGTCCCCAGCGATCTGGCGATGAATCTAAAAATGCACGAAAGTTTTTATCTGCTTCGTCATTGTGAAACTCACCGGCATGCAGAGTCAGCAAGGGGTCAATTTGCAAACAGTAGGGTGATTTTAAAAAAGCTCTGTCATAGGTAAAGCTAAATACGCCGCCACGACTTGAGTCACTATAAGCCAACTGACCAATTAATAATGGTTGCTCAATGGGATGCCAATCTGCATAAACCTCTACCAACTCACGGCTCATTTTGAACCTTCCAGTAGTTTAATGTTTTGCAGTTTGATCCCTAACTCGTCATGTGCGGCTACTTCAGAGAAGTTACTTTCCATGCCCAACACAGCCATGATTTTCAAATAGGTGCCAATCGCCACACCAGGATCGCCAGCAAATACCTTGTTCACGGTTTTATGATCAAACCCAGTTCGTTCGCAGAGCATCTTCTTGGTTAACCCACGACGCTTCATCGCCAGCAACAAATCCTCACCAAAATGAGTGAGAATTTTGCGCTGCTTTGGAAACAGCACGCTGTGTAAATTTCGCTTTGCCATACGATTACCAATAAAGGGACTATATTCCCATTTTTAAATATATAATGGGAATATAGTCCAATATTTACAAGTTGGCCAATCGAAGCACGAAAAGCTTAGGTACTATGTTCCCCTTTTTTTTTGAATTATAGGAATATAGTCCTAAGTTCTGGTTCTGGAGCTTTGGTTGATCGCTTCTTACAAATACCAGTCGTGGGTTTGAGCATTTTCCACCCTTAACAGGGTGCGGTAGTGAGTCGAGCTCAATTCGGTACGCACTGCGTTCCGTTTTGGAAAGCTTTGATAAAACTGGCGCAAGTTGGTGCCATCAAAGCCTTGACCCAGCGGTTCGGTGTGTTGGGCATGCTGCCCATCAGTGCCTAGGCAAATGAAGCCACCTGGCAAGCGCTTGAAGATAGCGACTTGTGAGCGGGATATCCCATTGCGGCGGTGTATTCATCAAACTGAGTCAGACTAATCGACCATTACCAAGTTGGTGCCGTCATTGCGGGTCACGTTTGCTTAAACGTTGATTTAACCGCGCTCAAGAAAAAGGGTCATCAGCGGTGTATTGATATAAAAGTTGCTGCGACCTACTTTGGTTTTATCCAGTAGGCCAGTGCTTACCAATTCTTCTAGGTACTTAGTGGCTGTGATGCGGCTAACGCCTAAATCGTCCATCACAAATTCAATTTTGGTATAGGGGTGATTAAACAGGTTGTTAAGCAGCTCCTGTCTATAAATCTTGGGACACTCCTCGCGCATTCTGTGCTTTGTATATTGCATTAGCTCGCGAATGTGACTGATTAAGTCGATGGTTTGCTGAGCCGTTTGGCTTACCCCTTCCAGCATGTAAAGCAACCAGGGTTCCCAGTTGCCGGTGTCTCTGACTGCTTGCAACTCTTCGTAGTAGCGCGCCTTGGTCTGGATTAGATAGCGGCTGAGGTAAAGCACGGGCAGGTCGAGTAAGTCTTTGGCAACCAGGTACAGCATATTGATGATTCGTCCTGTTCTACCATTACCGTCGTAGAACGGGTGAATGCTTTCAAATTGATGGTGAATGATCGCCATTTTAACCAGTGGGTCGGCATCGCAAAGGGTGTCATCATTGATGTAAGCCACTAGGTTTTCGATTAGTTCGACGATTACCTGTGCGGACTGGGGTGGTTCGTAAACCACTTCGCCAGTCGCTTGGTTTTTTAGAGCTGTACCCGGTAGCTTGCGTAAGCCAGCTCGATTTTTCTCAAGCGTTTCCTGAATAACGAGAATGTCATTGAGGCGAAGTAATCGGCTTTGCCGAACGCTGTTGAACCCGGCGCGAAGGGCAGTAGCGTAATCCTGCACTTCTTTGGTTTCGGGAGCTATGCTGGCTTCATCGGCTACCACTGCCCGATAAAGCTCATCCTGAGTGGTAATGATATTTTCAATTTCAGAGCTATGCCGTGCTTCCTGCAGCGTGAGCGTGTTGATCAGAATTTCTTCATTGGGAATAGTCGCGGCAACGCCTTTAAGCTCGGCCAGGTAACGGTGCGCCTGAGCCGCTTGTTTTAATACGGCTCGGGTTTCCCACTGCTCTATGGCGTCAAGAGGAAGGAATGGCAGCACGGTTAATCCTTTTAATGTATAGAAAAAAGAAAAATCTATACATATCGAACGTCATATGCAAAGAAAATAGCATTTTTCTATATATGAAAGTCGATACCCATTGCGGAACTGGGGCGCACTATCGGTGTATTCACTCCCGACGCTAACAGCGTGATACTACGCGCCGCGCTCTCGGAGTAGGCCGAACGTTTACAGCGGCTGACGGCGGCAACCGCGTTGACTGAGCCGCTACTCATAATTAGCCGACTGAGATAGGCTGAATGTCATTTCCAGCCTGCTTGAATATCTCCCGATGAGAACCCTAAGCCACTTCACATTAACCCTGCTGCTAAGCGTGCTGGTTATCCTGCCCATCAGCGCCCAAGCAAACGAAGCTACCTGGCAGGCGCTTAAAGAGGGTGGCTTGGTCATTCTAATGCGCCACTCCTTAGCCCCTGGTATTGGCGACCCGCCGGGTTTTGTTTTGGAGCAGTGCGAGACTCAGCGCAATCTTTCTGCGAGTGGCCGTGCTCAGGCGCAGGCAGTTGGTCGTGCGTTTCGTGCACGGAATATCCCTATTGCGGCGGTGTATTCATCACGCTGGTGCCGGGCGCTGGATACCGCTGATTTGATGGCGCTGGGGCCGGTAGAGCCTACTCCCTGGCTAGATTCGTTCTTTCGCGGTCAAGGTGATCAGGGGCTCATCACCCAAACCGCTCAAGAGCAGATTGCCGCATGGCAGGGAGCGGGCAATTTGCTACTGATTACCCATCAGGTGAATATCACCGCGCTGATTGGCGGCGGTGTGGGTTCTGGCGAGATGATTGTGTTACGCCCAACGGTTGATTCGTTTCAGGTGGTGGGGCGGCTAAGCGTTAGTGGCCAATAATAACTGTTAGTGACCAATAAGTTGCTCGTTATCTGCGGGTGCGGTTATAAAGTAAAAAAGCGATATAGTTTAGGAATTCTTTATGAAAGCCGTTGTTTTTGAGCAATTTTCCGCCCCACCTAGCATCCAATACCTACCTGACCCTACGCCTGACCCCCACGGCGTTGTGGTGAAAGTCATGGCGACCGGGGTTTGCCGCAGCGATTGGCATGGTTGGGTGGGGCACGATACCGATATCCAGCTCCCCCATGTGCCGGGGCATGAGCTGGCAGGCGTTGTGGAAGCCGTGGGTAAAGACGTACAGAAATGGCGCATTGGCGATCGAGTGACGGTGCCGTTCGTGGGTGGGTGCGGTACTTGCCCTGAGTGCCACTCCGGCAATCATCAGGTTTGCGATAGCCAGTTCCAACCTGGTTTTACCCACTGGGGCTCCTTTGCCGAGTATGTGCGCATTCACTACGCCGACGTGAACTTGGTGGCACTACCCGAAACACTCGACTTTGCCACCGCGGCCAGCCTGGGCTGTCGGTTTGTTACTTCATTTCGGGCGGTGGTCGATCAGGGCCAAACCTCCGCAGGGCAGTGGGTGGCGGTTCACGGCTGCGGTGGTGTGGGGCTCTCTGCCGTCATGATTGCCAACGCTATCGGCGCTAACGTTGTTGCTATCGATATTTCAGAGGATGCGCTTAAGCTAGCACGTCAATTAGGCGCCGTTGCCACGGTAAATGCCGCCAAGGTCGCTAATGTGGTGGAAGCAGTGGCGGAAATAACCCGTGGTGGCGCTCACGTATCCCTGGATGCGCTAGGCCACCCGACGACCTGCTTTAACTCCATCAGCAACCTGCGTAAACGGGGCAAGCATATTCAGGTCGGGCTGATGTTGGCTGAGAACAGCACCCCCGCTATTCCCATGAGCAAGGTGATCGCCAATGAGCTTGAAATACTCGGCAGCCATGGCATGCAGGCACACCGTTATGACGCCATGCTGGCGATGATTCAATCGGGCAAGCTGGCGCCGGAAAAGCTGATTGGCAAGCGGATTACGCTTGAACAGTCGATTGATGCGCTGATGAATATGGATAAGTTTGAAGGGGCGGGTGTGACTGTTGTCACGGAGTTTTGAACCGGTGCGCCGCTAGCTTTTGCTACATAGCCACTTGATATGAGCATCGGCATCCGCGTGTAAATTGCCGACCAGCGCCACTTCCTTCATGAATAGCTGGCTAGCGGGGGACACGCTAGCCCCTTTGCGGGTGACCAGTTCATAGGGCTCGCTACGTGAGAGCAACTCAATGGGTAGCCTTGCCATCATGCCGGCATCGACAAAGGGCTTTGAGGCATCGACCGACATCAGCGCGACTGATTCGCGGTCATGGCCAAGCATCGAGATGCTCGTGAAAGCGGATGCCGTTTCGATAGGGTAGAGCGGAAACGGTACCTTGGCCTCATGAAACTCGCGTTCCAGCAGCAGCCGCATCGGCATGTTGGCTGGATACACGATCCACGAGGTGTCAGATAAATCGGCGAGTGTCAGTGCTGAATGGCGAGTGAGCGGATTGTCAGGATGGCAAATGACCGCCAACTCCTCCTCGTGGATGTCTAGACTAGTGTAAAGATGCGGCCTTTGATTGACTCGCGACCGGCAAATAGCGGCATCGAGGCGACCACGGTCAAGTAAGTTGAGCAGGCGCGCGCTGGTGTCTTCGACCACCTCTATGGAGATCGCCGGCTGCAGGCTGCGAACCCGCGACAACGCCGCCGAAATCAGTGGCACAGCCCCCATAATCAATCCCACCGCCAGTCGGCCACCACGGCCTTGCTGCATGCTTTCCAACTCTTCATGGAAGTGGGCCAGATCCGTGTTGATCAGGCGTGCATAGCGCACCGCACAGAGCCCCATGTCCGTCGTTTCCAGCCCCTTATGTGTACGCTGAAACAGCTGTACGCCCAGCATGGCTTCGATTTCATTGAGTGCCTTGGTGGCCCCTGGCTGGGTTAGCGCCACGGACTCGGCCGCTTTTTGCACCGTGCCATGCTCATGCAAGGCAATCAGCAGACGCAAGTGGCGCATGCGCAGGCGGGAGATGATCGACGTTAGTGTAGACATGAATTTTCGTTATGCCGCTATCAGAGGTTGTCATTATCCAGCGTTGGTTCACGTGAATATAGTCAATGCAGCAAGTCACTCTATTTCCGAATAATTAACAAAGACGAAAACACGCTATGGCACTCATCAACTACGTGACCCAAGTACAGTTTGGCGACGGCAGCGTCGATCTACTGCAAGACGAATGCACCCGACTGGGTATCCATCGCCCGCTGATTGTAACAGATGAAGGGATTCAACAGGCGGGACTACTGGAGCGAATACAGCGTGTCCTGGATCACCCCGCTGCTGTCTTTACCCGTACGCCGCCCAACCCGAATGAGGGCGCGGTACGCGAGGCGGTGGCGTTTTATCAGTCCCAGCAGTGCGATGGTGTGATCGCGCTGGGCGGTGGCTCGCCCATCGATCTCGCCAAGGGCGTGGCGGTGAGCGTGGCGCACCCCGGGCCGCTGCGCCAGTTCGCCGTCATCGAAGGTGGCATGTCACGGATTACCTCGGCGACCGCCCCGGTGATTGCCATCCCGACAACGGCGGGTACCGGCAGCGAAGTTGGCCGTGGAGCCATTTTGATTCTCGACGATGGCCGCAAGGTGGGCGTGCTGTCGCCCCATGTCGTCCCCAAACTGGCGATCTGCGATCCCGAGCTGACGCTTGGCTTGCCCGCCCGCATGACCGCAGCAACGGGCATCGATGCCATCGCGCACTGCATGGAAACCTTCATGGCACCCTCGTTCAATCCTCCGGCAGATGGCATTGCCCTGGATGGCTTGCGGCGCGCCTGGGCGCATATCGAAACCGCGGTCAACGAGCCTAGCAACCGTGAGGCACGCACGAATATGATGAGTGCCTCCATGCAGGGCGCGCTGGCCTTTCAAAAAGGGCTTGGCTGCGTGCACAGCTTGAGTCACTCGCTGGGTGGGCTCAATCCGTCGCTGCACCACGGCACCCTGAACGCCATTCTGCTGCCCGCAGTGATCCGCTTCAACGCCCAGGCCGACACGATGGTCAAGGACGACAAACTGGCCCGGATGGCCCAAGCGATGAACCTGCCAGCGGGCCAAGACGTGGCGGATGCCATGCAGGCGCTAACGAAACGCCTGAATCTCCCCACGGGCTTGGGCGAGCTCGGCATCACCTCGGCCATGTTCGACGACATCATCAAGGGGGCGCTGGCGGATCACAGCCACAAGACCAATCCCATCGATGCTAGCGCCAACGACTACCGCCAACTTCTCGAATGTTCGCTGTAAGTCTTGGCGAGCGATTCCTCTGAACCATCGGGAGAGCAAAGTATGAGTACCACGTTGACCGGCCAGCAGTTCATTGGCGGCGAGCGCAGCGGCCAGGGCCAGGCCTCGCTCGCCAGCGTCGCCGCCGCGGATGGTAGCCACCATGATCTGGCCTACTTTCAGGCGACGGTGGAAGAGGTCGAGCAGGCGGTAGCGGCCGCCTCTGCGGCTTACCCAGCTTTTCGTCAGCTCGCGCCAGAAGCGCGTGCACAGTTTCTGGAAGCGATTGCCGATGAGCTCGACGCACTGGGCGATGACTTCATCAATGACGTCGTGCGTGAGACGGCGCTACCTGCCGCCCGCATCAACGGTGAGCGGGGGCGTACCAGCGGGCAGTTACGGCTGTTTGCCGAGGTGTTGCGCCGAGGCGACTTTTTAGGGGCGCGCATCGATCTGGCTTTGCCCGAGCGCTCCCCTCTGCCGCGCCCTGATCTGCGCCAGGTCAAGATGGGCCTTGGGCCGGTGGCGGTCTTCGGGGCCAGCAACTTTCCGTTGGCGTTTTCCGTGGCGGGGGGTGATACCGCGTCAGCACTGGCCGCTGGCTGCCCGGTCGTGGTCAAAGCCCACTCCAGCCACGTGATGACCGCCGAATGGGTCGCACAGGCCATCGAGCGAGCGGCACGCAACACCGCCATGCCTGCGGGCGTGTTCAACATGATCTATGGCAGTGGGGTCGGTAAAGACCTGGTACAGGCGCCGGGTATCAAGGCGGTGGGCTTTACCGGCTCGCTGTCGGGCGGACGGGCGCTTTGCGATCTGGCAGCTAAACGGCCGGAGCCTATTCCGGTGTTTGCCGAGATGTCGAGCATCAACCCCGTTTGGCTGATGCCGGCGGCGCTGCGGGAAAGAGGCGAGCGCATCGCCACCGATTTAGCGGCGTCGGTCACCCTGGGGTGCGGCCAGTTCTGCACCAACCCGGGGCTGGTGTTGGCGGTGGACTCCCCGGAAACGGAGCAGTTTATTACCGCGTTGGGCGATGCCCTGGCGAGTGCCGATGAACAGGTGATGCTAAACCGCCAGACCCTGGAGCACTACCAACAAGGCGTTGCGCGGCTCGCTGAACTGCCCGAGGTCACCCAGATAACCGGGGGCAGCGCTGAACCGGGCAAAGCGCGAGCGCACCTGTTCCGCGCGACACCCGACTGTCTCTTCAGGTCGGATCGCCCGCTGGAGGACGAGGTCTTTGGGCCGACCACCATCGTCGTGACGGTGCCGGATAGCGAGACACTGGCGCGCTATTTCGACGTTATGCAGGGGCAGTTGACCGTCACCCTGCACGCCGAGCCGGAAGATCTCTCCGCCCACGCGGAGATGATGACGCAGTTGGAGCATC
The DNA here is from genome assembly GCF_050269715.1 of Halomonas sp. NPDC076908. Taxonomy (NCBI): domain Bacteria; kingdom Pseudomonadati; phylum Pseudomonadota; class Gammaproteobacteria; order Oceanospirillales; family Halomonadaceae; genus Halomonas; species Halomonas sp. NPDC076908. The sequence goes on from NZ_JBNNIW010000008.1 coordinate 85,203, forward strand.
GCGCCGGGCGGCTGCTGCTCAATGGCTACCCCACGGGGGTGGAGGTGTGCGATGCGATGGTTCACGGCGGGCCTTATCCGGCGACCTCGGATGCCCGCGGTACCTCGGTCGGCACGCTGGCGATCGACCGCTACCTGCGCCCCGTTTGCTTTCAGAACTACCCTGATGCCTGCCTGCCGAGTGCCCTGCAAAACGCCAATCCGCTAGGGCTGATGCGCTTGGTCAACGGGCAACTCAGCCGGGACGCGCTCGGATAGCGCGCCGGTTCACGCGCAATACATCACCACAATAAAACAACACAGGTACCATAAAAAATGAAACTCAAAACGCCAACTCTTAAAAACCTCGCTGTTCAAGCGGTAGCAGGCATGAATTCCAATAATAATTCAGGAAGTAAGCATATGGCTTATTTTGGATACGGCAAGATCGCCGCGATAGCGGGAACGCTAGCACTCTCGATGAGCTGGGGGGTATCAGCGGCATTGGGGCAAACCGTGTTGACCGTTACCCACTCGTCACCCGCCGACAGTCATTTCGGCGAGGCTGCCATCGCGTTCAAGCAGAGCCTCGAAGCGCAAACCGAGGGCGCCATCAATGTTGTCATCCAGCGTTTGGACAATGAGCGCGAGGCGCTGGAGAGCGTTCAGTTCGGCACGCAGGAGTGCGCCATCGTATCGGCGGGCCCGCTAGGCAACTTCGTGCCCGAAACCCGTGTGCTGGACGTACCCTTTCTGTTCGATGGTTACGAGCATGCGCGCGGAGTGCTGGACGGTGAGACCGGCCAGGAACTGCTGGCGCTGTTTCCCCGCTATGGTCTCGAAGGGGTGGCCTGGATGGAGAATGGCTTTCGCAACCTGACCACGGGTTCCAAAAGCATCGCGTCGCCGGACGATCTGGTGGGGATGAAGATCCGCACCATGGAGAACCCTATCCATATCGCGGCTTGGCAGGCGGCCGGTGTGTTGCCTACTCCGATGGCGTTCTCTGAGCTTCCGCCCGCCCTGCAGCAGGGCACGGTGGATGGCCAGGAGAATCCGATTCCGGTCATTCTGGCGAACAACCTCGATATGATGCAGCAGCATCTCTATCTGACGCGCCACGTATACTCCCCTGGCATTTTTGCCTGTAACCCCGATTTCGTTGCGGGGCTGGACGAACAGCAACAAGCCGCCCTCAAAACGTCCGGGGCGTTTGCGGCGGCCGCGAACCGTAAACGGGTGGAAAAGGATGAGCTAGTCGGCATCGAGACGCTACGTGACCGCGGTATCGATATCGTGGAGATCGATGACATCCAGGCGTATCGCGATGCCATGGCCAGTGCCTACGCCGATTTCGAAGCCGAATTCGGTGCCGAGAGGCTGCAAGCCATCCGAGACTGGAGCGCCGAATGAGCAGGGGCATCGCCACGATCCAGCGCATTGATCGAGGCATTGCAATGGGGGTGGCGTTAGCCGCCTCTTGCGCCTTGGCGATTGCGGTAGGAGCCAGCTTCTGGCAGGTGCTGGGCCGATTCGTCTTCCAAGCCCCATCGGTCTGGTCGGAAGCGCTGACCCGTCTGGCGCTGGTCTGGATGGTACTGCTGGGCTGTTCGGTGGCGCTGCGGCGGGGGGCATTCGTAGCCATCGATTTAGCCAAGTTGCTGACCTCGGGTCGAGTGCGACGGTCGATCGAGCTGGTCACGCTGCTGTCGTGTCTGACGCTGTTTGCCACGCTGTTCTGGTTTGGCTGGGAGGTGGCGTCCCGCGTGCGCTTTCAGCAGATGGCGGGATTGAATATCTCGATGAGCTGGGGATACGCCGCCCTCCCAGTGGGGGCGGTGTTCGCCATGCTGGGCAGCATCGTTCACTTTATCCAAGCAGGTAAAGGAGAGCCGTCATGACCAGTGCGCTGATCACCTCCATGCTGATCCTGTTTGCGATATCGGTGCCTGTCGCCATTGCCATCGGTTTGGCCTCGATGATCGGCTTGGTGGGCTTTACCAGTCTGCCGCTGCTCGTGGTGCCGCAGCAGATCTTTATCGCGCTGGATAAATTCCCGCTAGCCGCCATTCCGTTCTTTATTCTCGCCGGCAATTTGATGGAAGTGGGTGGGCTGTCGCGCAGGCTGGTCGAGTTTGCACGCGCCTTTACCGGCCAACTGCAGGGGGGCTTGGCCATCACCTGTGTGCTGACCTGCATGATGTTCTCGGCTATTTCGGGATCGAGTGTTGCTACTACCTTTGCCGTAGGGGCTATCCTCATTCCTGCCATGCGCGATTACGGCTATCCCATTGGCTTCGCGGCGGCCCTGATGGCGGTTTCGGCGGAGCTTGGCGTGATTCTACCCCCTTCGATTCCCATGATTCTGTATGGTGTCGCCACGCAGACCTCCATTCCGGATCTGTTTCTCGCGGGGGTGCTGCCTGGGGTATTGATTGCCGTTAGTCTGATGGTCACCATTTTCATCTGGTGCCGGATCAAGGGGTGGGGCAAGCGCGATGGCGATGGAAGGCTCTCTCGCCTCGACGCGACTCGGCGAGCGGTCTGGTCGCTGGTGATGCCCATACTGATTATGGGCGGTATTTATGGCGGTGTAACCACGCCCACCGAGGCCAGCGTCATTGCCGTCGTCTATGCGCTGGTGGTGGGGCTCCTCCTGCACCGTGAAATGAGCTTCAAAGACGTTGCGCTGGCGTTTCGTAAATCGGTGGTCACCTCCGCGGTGATCATGTTCATCATCGGTGCCGCCAGTTTGATGGGCTACTTGTTGAATCGTCAGGGGGTGCCCGATGCCGCGGCGCTCTGGTTGACCAGCACCTTCGATGGCCCAACCTCGCTGATGCTGGCCATCAACTTTATGCTGTTCGTGGTGGGCATGTTCATCGAGACCGGTGCCAGCATCGTGGTGCTCGCGCCGATCTTGCAGGATGCCGCGCTGCGTGTGGGTATCGAGCCGGTGCACTTTGGCACCGTCATGGTGGTGAACCTTGCGCTGGGGATGATTACCCCACCGTTGGGCGTCAACCTGTTTGCCGCCGCGCAAATTGCAGGCTGCTCGATAACCGCCATGTTAAGGCCTTTGCTGGTGTTTCTAGCCGTCGTCATTGCCTGCCTGATGATCATCACCTTCGTGCCGCAGCTCTCGCTGTTCCTACCGGGCACCATGGCGCGTTAACTAAGCAGTCAAAGCGTGCGGAGAGCGCTCTCCCGATGTCGGGGCAGCGCACTCTGCTCACCATGAACATTATTGATGGGTATTCAGAGATGGCCAGTTCGCTCATTGCTCAGTTGCAAAGCGTCACGGGCAAGCGTTATGTGCATGTCGGCACCCGCGCCACCCACCGCTTTCGTAAAGGCTACCGTTACGGCGATGGAGAGGTGATGGCCGCGGTCGAGCCAGGTACGCTTTGGGAGCAGTGGCAGGTATTACAAGCCTGTGTGGACGTCGATGTTGCTATCATCATGCAGGCCGCCAATACCGGACTGACCGGCGGCTCTACCCCTTTCGGAACGGGCTATGACCGGCCCATCGTGATCATCAATACCTTGCGCATCGACCGGGTCGATTTAATCGACGAGGGGCGTCAGGCTATTTGTCTTCCCGGAGCAACGCTGGATCGGCTGGAGCATGCGCTGCGCCCCATGGGCCGTGAACCCCACTCCGTGATTGGGTCGAGCTGCATTGGCGCGTCGGTGACCGGCGGCATTTGCAACAACTCGGGCGGCTCGCTGGTACAGCGTGGGCCCGCGTATACGCAGCTATCTCTCTTCGCTCAGGTGACCCCGGAGCGCAAGCTGGTGCTGGTGAATCACCTGGGGATTGAGCTGGGTAACTCGCCGGAAGAGGTACTGACCCGCTTGGACAGAGGCCACTACTCACCAAGCGATATCCAGATGAGCGAGACCGCCTGGGCATCCGACCGAGAGTACAAAACGCACGTGCGCGATATCTCGGCCTCGACGCCTGCGCGCTTCAACGCCGACCCACGCCGCCATTATGAAGTGTCCGGCTCTGCAGGAAAGCTGGCCGTGTTTGCGGTACGGATGGACACCTTCCCCGCTGCGTCCAACGAGCGCGTCTTCTATATAGGCACCAATGATCCCGACCAGTTGCAGCAGATCAGAAGAGACCTGCTCGGTCAGTTCCAGCACCTGCCCATCGCTGGCGAATACATGCATAAAGATGCCTTTGATATGGCGCACGCCTATGGCAAGGATCTTTTCCTGTTCATCCGCCGGTTCGGCACCCTGAACGTACCGAAAGCCTTTGCCGCGAAAAGCTGGTTCGATGGTGTCACCGAGTCGCTGCGCCTGGGCCGCCATCTGTCTGACCGGCTGCTTCAGGCTGCGTCCCGGCTGTTCCCCGAACATATGCCACGACGCTTGCTCGATTACCGTGACCGCTATACACACCATCTGATGCTGCGCACAGGGGGAGAGTGCATCGCTGAAATGCGCGCCTATCTGGCAGAGCGATTCCCAGCCGAGCACAGTGACTTCTTCGAGTGTACTGATGAGGAGGGTAGCGCCGCGTTCCTCAATCGCTTCGCCTCAGGGGGCGCCGTGGTGCGCTACCGAGCCGTTCATCCGCGAACGGTCGAAGATATCGTGGCACTTGACGTGGCGCTGCCGAGGGATGCCCTCGACTGGTTCGAGACCTTGCCGCCCGAGATCGAGGCGCGGATCGAGCGCAAGTTCTATGTGGGACATTTTCTCTGCCATGTGCTGCATCAGGAGTATCTGGTGAAAAAAGGCGAGGATTGTCACGCCTTGGAGCAGGAGATTTGTGCGCTGCTCGATGCCCGGGGAGCCGAATATCCAGCCGAGCACAATGTGGGGCATCTGTATCATGCTAAGCCAGCGCTGCGCGATTTCTATCGGCAACTCGACCCTACCAATCAGTTCAACCCCGGGATTGGTAAGACATCAAAACAGCGTGATTGGCGATAACGTGGGCTGCGGCGTTTCCCTCTGGCCGGTGCCTGCCCGCGAAAAGAACCCGTTTTTCAATTTCCTGCAACGAAACGAGGCAAATTATTCGCTCCTCATCCGTGGCTGTAGGTTTTACGCTGGGCGGTATTGATAAGGAGGTTGTTATGCCAACAGATACTAATCAAACAGTGCGCCGCGTAATCGCCCAGCACCCGGCCAAGCGCGATGATATTGGCGATTTAGTGACTCGTCGGCCGCTGCCGGGGCCAGGGGTGGACCAGCTTGATCCGTTTCTGTTTCTTAACCACCACGGCCCTCAGACCTACCCCGCTAACAATCAGGGGTTGCCGTTTGGCCCGCACCCACACCGTGGCTTTGAGACGGTCACCTTTATTCTGGAAGGCTCGCTTGCCCATGCAGATAGCGCCAAGCATCAAAGCGTGATCAACGCGGGCGGCGTACAGTGGATGACCGCGGGCAGCGGCATTGTACATGCGGAAATTTCGCCACCCGAGTTTCTGCACGACGGCGGCCCGTTAGAGATTTTGCAGCTGTGGATAAATCTGCCAGCTAGCTTAAAGATGAGCGAACCGCGCTATGTGGGCCTGCAGCATGAATCGATACCCGCCATTGCGCTGCCGGGTGGTGGTGAGCTGAACCTGATTGCCGGGCAGTGGCAGGAGCAGGCGGGGCCTATTGAGTCGCTAACCGGCGTGTTTATGTCGACGTTACGACTGCCTGCCGGTGCTCGGGAGCAACTACCCGCCGCAGTCGGGCGGCAGGCGTTTCTCTACGTGGTGGAGGGCAATGTTGAGGTGGGCGGCGAACCCGTTCAGCCGCACCATCTGATCGAAGTAGGCCGCGATGGCGATAGCGTTGTTATCGAAGCCAGCAGCGATGCTCGCCTACTGTTTGGTCATGGTGAGGTGATTGATGAACCTGTCTACTCACATGGACCCTTCGTAATGAACACCCGTGAAGAGATTGTCCAGGCGGTAGAGGACTATCAGAACGGCAAATTTGGTGGACTCACTCTTTAAAGGCCAACGCCCTACAGCGGTTCGCCGCGATAGTAATGCCACAAAAACAGCGAGCCCACGCTGCGCCAGGGCGCCCAGGGCTCCACTAACTGGCGGGCCTGCTTAGGCGTGGGTTTGTCGTCCATGCCTTTTAAGCGGCCTAGCGCGACTCGCAGGGCAAGATCATCCGCGGGGAAGATATCCGGGCGTTTTAGCGAAAACATCAGGTAGATCTCGGCGCTCCAACGGCCAAAGCCGCGCAGTTCAGTGATCGCAGCAATCGCCTCGTCATCGCTTAAATGCGCTAAACCGTCGGCGCTGAAGGTGCCCGCCAATTCAGCTTCTGCCAACCCTTTGGCATATTCGATCTTGCGCCAGGAGAGGCCTGCATCTCGCAAAGCTTGGCCTTCCATCTCCATTACCGCTTTGGCGTGCAGCTCGGGCAGCAGGGAATTAACACGGCCCATAATCGCGCGGGCCGCTTCGGTGGAAAGCTGTTGGCTGACGATCGTACTGAAAAACGTCGCAAAACCCTGGTTATGCTGGCGTGGAGCAGGCGCACCGACTAAGGGGTAAGCTCGGGCAATATCCGGGTCAGCTTTCGCTAACGCTTGCATGGCTTGTTCAATGGTTTCGGGCGTCATTATTGCCTCACGCGTCTAAGTAAAAGCTTCACACTAGCAAAGCAGGAGTGAAAGCGTGAAACCTTGGCGCTTATCTTCTTCGCTAGCTAACTTTTTGAAGGTTGTGTATTTCTACTTTCGTCTAATCCTGCGATCATTTAGCGCTAATCGAGGTACCAACTGTTCGGTATCCCAAGGAGATAAGCATGCAGGATTCGGCAGCATCGTCGTCTCAAGAGCTGGCGCGTAACCCGCGCGTGGCTGAATTTGTGTTGGCGCTGGGTGGTTTTGGGATTGGTACCAGCGAGTTTGTCATTATGGGCTTGATGAACCGTGTCGCGGGTGATTTAGCTGTCACGGTGCCGCAAGTGGGTTACGCGATCAGCAGCTACGCCCTGGGCGTGGTAGTGGGCGCACCACTGATTTCCGCGCTAGCCGCGCGAGCACCTAGACGGGCCCTGTTAATCATACTGATGCTGGTGTTTGCGGTGGGCAATATTGCCAGCGCCATGGCACCGGGGTTCTGGTCATTTGTGGGCCTGCGTTTTCTGGCTGGTTTGCCCCACGGGGCGTTTTTCGGCATTGCGGCGCTGGTGGCGGCGGGCGCTGTACCGGTAGACCAGCGGGCCCGCGCTATTTCCCGGGTGATGATGGGGTTAACGGTCGCCATTTTAATTGGCGCCCCGCTGGGAACCTGGGCGGGCAACCAGTTTGGTTGGCAAATCGCGTTTGTCGGGGTGGGCGTTATTGCGCTATTAACCGCCCTGCTGATCCGCATTTATGTGCCTGTTCAAGCGGTCGATACTTTCGCAAGCCCGCTGCGTGAGCTCTCAGCGCTGTTAAAGCAGCGCGTGTTAGTGGTGCTGGCGCTTGCCTGTATTGGCTGCGGTGGCATGTTCGCTATTTTTAGTTATGTGATGCCCACCTTGACCCAGCAAGCGGGCATGAGCGAGTCGCTAGGGCCATTAGTGTTGGTCATTTTTGGCCTGGGCTCTATCGCCGGTAATTTAATCGGTGGGCGTATGGCAGATAAAAATCTGATGCGCGCTATTCCGCTTATCTTGCTTTGGTGTGGCGTGGTTCAGGGGTTATTTTACTTCGCTGCGAATAACGTTTGGACGGGGCTGCTGTTTGTCGGCCTGGTGGGCACGAGTATGGCGCTAGCACCTTCGTTGCAAACTCGCCTAATGGATGTGGCAGAAGATGCCCAAACCATGGCGGCTTCGCTTAACCATGCCGCCTTCAATGGGGCGAACGCACTGGGTGCGTGGCTTGCCGGTTTGGCGATTAGTGCTGGGTTTAGCTGGTCAAGCACGGGCTTGGTAGGCGCAGGTTTAGCGTGCTGTGGGCTGGTTATCTTTGCTGCCGGGCGTTGGTTAGAAAAACGCACTTATGGAACGCTGATTCACAATACCTGATACCCGCCGTTGAATAAGTTACCGTTGTTAATAGTGGTAATGTTGGCGTTTTCTTTCTAGGGTATAAGGGGTGTACCCCCACCCTCATAAGGAGATGACTATGCAAATCCAAGCTTTGAAAGCCCCGCGTATTATGGCCTTGAGTGCGATTGTTGCGTTGACGATTGGTTTAGCAGGTTGTGGCACCTCCACCGGTGAACGCGCCGCTAGCGGAGCAGGTGTTGGTGCGGCTGTGGGCGCAGGTGCTGCGGCAGCTACTGGCGGTAGTGTTACTCAAGGTGCTGTCATTGGTGGCGGCGTAGGCGCTGCTACCGGTGCTGCTACGGATGCTGATGACATTAGCCTCGACTAAGTCTAAATAAACCTGTTTAGCGACACAGCCTAAAACCGCGCATGCCCATATGAAAGTGATCGGCATGCGCGGCATTGTAATCAGGCCCTAGTACGTTACCAAAGGAGTCGCAGGCGCCATCCCGAGCCGCGCGTAAAAACTCCCCCACCTCGCCTTCATCATCCCAATTATTGATCAGCGTAATGCGCTGCCCATTTTCAAATTGAAATCCAGTCACATCTAGCGCTTCAGCGGTGGCGTGCTCACTGCGCCTGCCGGATTCGCGGCCATACACATTACGGCAGGCAAAGCTGCCAACGTGGTTAACTTGGCTCACCCGGCTACCCATAATCTCTTCCGCTGCAGGCTGTAACGCATGGCGCTCATACATAACCCAGGCTAGTGCCAAGGGGCAGGTCGCTACAAAGCTTTGGTTAAAGGAAACGTTACTGGATTGCATGCGCACAATATTGGTAAGTGGGCAGCTCGCCGTCGGCGAGTAATCTGCCATTGGTGTGTAGCTAAGTTCGCCATCAGGCACGGTATCTAACGCCGCTAAACAGCCCTCGCGATCATCCGCCAGGCGGCTTAGCTTAAGTTTAGTCACCGGGGTGATAGGGTCATCAATATGCAGGGGAGCCCAGGGCGCCCAGTGGCGGGGAACCTCGATAATGCCTTTTTGCAGCGCCACACCCAGCGCAATTAAGCCTAAAATAAATAGGGTACTTCGCATGCCTACCTCCGTGTGTGCCATTGCGAAACGCTACAGTCGTAGCGAGGGTTGTGCGATACTGCGCGCCTTGCTGCTTCGCAGCTACCGCTCTACTTAACTATTCGCTACTTTTTTGCTGCTAATTTTCGCTAACTGAAGGGAAAGCATTTAATGTCCCAAGGTACGCTTTTTATCGTTTCTGCCCCGTCAGGTGCTGGCAAGACTAGCTTGGTACGTGAGCTAATTGAAAGCCTTGATGGTATTCAAGTGTCGGTATCGCACACCACTCGTGCCAAGCGCGAGGGGGAAGTGAATGGCGTGAATTATCATTTCACTGATGTGTCCGAGTTTGAAGCGATGATTGCGCGCGGTGAGTTCTTCGAATATGCCAAAGTATTCGATAATTACTATGGCACATCGCGCCAGGCGGTTCAGACGTTGTTGGCAGCAGGCCAGGATGTGATTCTTGAAATTGATTGGCAGGGCGCGCAGCAGGTGCGTGAACAAATGCCCGAGGCCGTCTCGATTTTTATTCTGCCACCCTCGCGGGAAGAGCTGGAGCGTCGTCTTGCTAGCCGTGGCACCGATGAGCACGCCATAATTGCCCGGCGTATGCGCGATGCGGTTAGCGAGATGTCCCATTACCATGAATATGATTACATCGTGGTTAATGATGACTTCACCACCGCGCTGCATGAGTTGCAGTCGCTGGTGATCAGCCGTCGCTTAAGCCGCCCAGTAATGAGTGAGCGTCATGCATCGCTGTTAGCTGCGCTCTTGTCACAGACGCCTGCGGTCGAGTAATCTATACGGTTCTACTGTGTTTTTGAATACAGCTTTAAATGCGTTTTTTTGCTGGGTCGGCTCCGTTTCTTTCTCATACGGCGTCGGCCCGGTTCCGTCATAACAGGAAGGCTCCCATGGCTCGCGTAACCGTTGAAGATTGTCTTGAAAATGTTGAAAACCGTTTCAAGCTGGTAATGATTTCTACCCAGCGCGCTCGCCAACTGGCGCGCGGCTCCCGTGACGCGTTACTGCCCTGGGAAAATGACAAGCCCACGGTCATGGCGCTGCGTGAAATTGCCGCAGGCTTGGTTGATCACACGGTACTGGACGAGCCAGTTGAAGCCGCTGTGCGTCCGCGCCCAGCCATGGCGCCTACTCATATCGACGACTAACGTTACAACGAACCGATAGAGGCGCGGTAGATGTTCACCATTGATGACCTGGCCGATCGACTCGGCGGCTATTTACCCCCGGATGAGATCCAGCAGGTCAAGCGCGCCTTCTACTACGCTGAGCAGGCTCATGACGGCCAGCGTCGGCGTTCCGGCGAGCCTTATGTGACCCACCCGCTAGCGGTGGCGAATATTCTTGCCAATATGCACATGGATCATCAAAGCCTGATGGCCGCCATGCTGCACGATGTCATCGAAGATACCGGCGTCTCCAAAAAGGCCTTAGTGGCACAGTTTGGCAAACCGGTAGCAGAACTGGTGGACGGGGTTTCAAAACTTACCCAGATCACCTTTGAAGATAAAGCCGTCGCCCAAGCGGAAAATTTCCAGAAGATGGTGCTGGCGATGTCGCGGGATATTCGCGTCATTATCGTCAAGCTGGCCGACCGGCTGCACAATATGCGCACCCTGGGTGCGTTGCGCCCAGACAAAAAACGCCGCATCGCCCGGGAAACGCTAGAGATTTACGCCCGCATTGCCGGGCGCCTGGGCATCAACACTATTCGCATTGAGCTTGAGGATCTCTCCTTTCAAGCGATTCACCCGATGCGCGCAGAGCGCATTAAACGCGCCGTTGCCAAGGCGCGCGGCCATCGCCGTAGTGCCATGCGCGAAATACAGTCTTCGCTGCAAAAAAGCCTAGATAATGATGAGCTTAACGGCACGGTGATTGGGCGCCAAAAGCACCTGCTGTCAATCTATAAAAAGATGCGCGACCAGCGTAAGCCCTTTGCTGAAATCATGGATGTGTTTGGTTTTCGCATCATTACCGAAGACGTTGCCAGCTGTTATCGCATTTTAGGCGTAGTGCATAACCTTTATAAGCCAGTGCCCGGGCGCTTTAAAGACTATATTGCTATCCCAAAGGCCAACGGCTACCAGAGCCTGCATACCACCCTGTTTGGTTCTCGCGGCATGCCGATTGAAGTGCAGATACGCACCCGCGAAATGGAGGCCATGGCCAATAACGGCATCGCCGCCCACTGGCTTTATAAAGCAGGACAAACCTCGCACCCGATTGCCGAAGGTAGCCACGCCCGCGCTCGCGCATGGGTCAAAGGCCTGCTCGAAATGCAGCGCCATGCTGGCGATTCGTTAGAATTTATCGAACACGTCAAAAATGACCTGTTTCCCGATGATATCTACGTATTTACGCCGAAAGGCGACATTATGGAGCTGCCCCAAGGGGCGACCGTGATCGACTTTGCTTACACCGTACACACGGATATCGGCAATAACTGCATCGCCTGTCGAATTGACCGCCATTTAGCACCGCTCTCAACGCGCTTAGAGAGCGGACAGACGCTGGAAATTATCACTGCCCCTGGGGCGCGGCCCAATCTTGCTTGGCTAAACTTCGTGACCACAGCAAAGGCGCGTTCAGCGATTCGTCATGCACTTAAATATCAGCAGCAAACCGAAGCCGTTATGTTAGGGCGGCGGTTACTCAATAAGGCGTTAGCGCCGTTTGATACTAGCCTGGAAGAGCTGGATGAGAGTGCCATCAAGCGCGCCTTTAAAGAGCTGGACGTTGCATCCGAAGAGTCACTGCTGGAGTCGCTTGGGCTAGGCAATCGTATGACCCATGTGGTGGCTCGCCGGTTAGTCGATGCCGCCCATGGTGATGATACTTATGAGCATCCCGCAGGCATTGAAGGCAACAAAGCCGTCGTGATCAGCGGTAGTGAGGGCATGGTGACTAACTTTGCGCGCTGCTGCCACCCGCTACCGGGCGACCCGGTGATGGGCCACCTTTCTACTGGCAAAGGCTTAGTCGTGCACCGCGCCGAATGTAAAAACGTTGCCGATAAAAACGATCCCGATAAGCTGTTTGCGCTTGAGTGGTCGGACACCATCGATGAAGACTTCCCGGTGGCGCTACGGATTGAAATTGAGAGCCGCCGTGGGCTGGTCGCAGAGCTTGCCGGGTTGGTAACCGATGCGGACGCCAATATCGAGCGTATTGGCATTGAAGAGCGCGATGCACATCTTTCGACGGTAACGTTGACGCTATCGGTGAAAGGCCGTGTGCACCTGGCGCGAATTATCAAACGCATTCGCAATCTACCCAACGTTGGCAAAATTACCCGACTCGCCAACTAATACCGCACAATCAGTCACTACTTACTGATCAATGATCGGTAGCGAAGACTATTGATTTTATTAACTAAAATAGATTTTTTAGCATTGCGTTTTACAACCATCCGATTATTTATTCATTATTTGACGTAGGTATCACCCACTAGAGGAGCGAGACATCGCATGAGCAATAAGGCTGTTATCAATACCAGCAAAGCCCCCGCGGCTATTGGTCCATACTCCCAGGCCATTAAAGCGGGCAACACGGTGTATCTTTCTGGTCAGATTCCGCTGGACCCCGCGACCATGGTGATTGTTTCTGAGGATTTTGAAGCGCAAGCACGCCAAGTCTTCACTAACCTACAAGCGGTATGTGAAGAGGCGGCAGGTTCGCTAAGCGATATCGTTAAGCTGAATCTGTACTTGGTGGACTTGGATAACTTTGCGATTGTTAACCAAGTCATGGAAGAATTCTTCACCGCTCCTTTCCCTGCTCGTGCCGCCGTCGGTGTGAAAGCGCTGCCCAAAGGCAGCCAAGTGGAAGCAGAAGCCGTCATGGTCATCGGCGACTAGGCGAAGGTGTACTAGACCTTATTAACTTCTAAAAAGCCGCCCTCTTTCAGCACCTGTGCATACCCTTCGCGGTAGCTGGGAAAGCGGAACTGATAGCCAGCGTCAATAATGCGCTGGTTATCGCAACGCTTACTGGCGCGGCGGCGTAACGGCGACTGCATTGTTTCGGTGGCTTCTACTTTAAGTTGCTGAGCCAGCCACATCATCACGTTATGCATGGTGACCGGTTCGCAGTCACTACCCAGGTAGATATCTTCAAGCGTTTCGCCGCTCTCCTGATGACGAATCAGGTGCGCGATAATGCCCGCACAGTCGTCGCGGTGAATACGGTTGGAGTAGATCACGGGCGTGATCGCGGCGACGCGGCCTTCAGCGACCTGATGAATCAAACGATCACGACCAGGGCCATAAATGCCTGAAAAGCGCACCACCGTGCCGGGTAGCGAATGGCTGATTAGTGTTTGCTCGGCCTCGCACATCAGCGTGCCAGAGAAGCTTGAAGGGTCGGTGGGGCTCTCTTCGTTAACGACTTCGCCTTCCTGCTGACCATGCACGCTGGTTGAGGAAACAAAGAATACCCGGCGCGGCGGTGTTTTGTGCTGTTCCATCACGCTCAGCACGCGTTTCAAACCTTCTGGGTAGGCGCTTTGATAGGCGCTCTCTTCGAAACGGTCAGCGCTAACCGTATAAACAACATAGTCAGCGTGGGGAAGGCTGGCGGCATGGGCGTCTTCGAGGTCTTTTAAATCCAGCTTTAGCGGTTTAATACCGGTGCCCTTCAAGGCCTCGACGTTGCGGCGTAGACCGATCACTTTGTACCCTTCGTCCAACAACTCGCGCCCAAGGTTGATCCCAATATCGCCACAGCCGATAATCAATACGGTTAGCTTCACCGTGCACTCCTTTGATTAATATTCCCTATTAGATACAAAGTCTCTACCAAATATGACATTGTCGGTTTAGAACACTGTAGGTTTAGGACATATCGGTTTAGAACATGCCGATTTAAAACACAGCCGTTGAAAACAGCGTCGGTAGAGCTTGCTTGTCCTTTTCCGTCCCGCTGACTGTCATGATGTTAGGTTTTCGTAAGAACCATGGTCACGAGCTGCTACGAGAGGATGCCACTGGCACCGCTATGACTTTAACAGAACTTCGCTACATCGTAACCCTCGCCCAGGAGCGTCATTTTGGCCGTGCGGCAGAACGCTGCCATGTATCGCAGCCTACGCTGTCGGTGGCCGTGAAAAAATTGGAAGATGAGCTCGAAACGCCACTGTTTGAGCGCTCCAAATCTACTGTACAGGTCACCCCGCTAGGCGAAAAAATCGTTGCCCAGGCCCAGCGCGTGCTGGAACAGAGCAGTCTGATTTTTGAGCTGGCCAGTGCTGGCAAAGACCAGTTGGCGAACCCGCTGCGCATTGGGGCTATTTATACTATTGGACCGTACCTATTTCCTCATCTAGTGCCTGCGCTTGCTAACGCAGCCCCGCAAATGCCGCTGTACATTGAAGAGGGCATGACAGGTACGCTGCGCGCCAAGCTAAGAAGTGGCGAGCTGGATGTGATTATTGTGGCGCTGCCCTTTACCGAAACTGACGTGGTCACCAAAGCGATCTACGACGAAGCCTTCGAAGTATTAATGCCCGCCAATCACCGCTGGGTAGAGCGCGAATCGATCAATAAAGAGGACTTGCTGGAAGAGCGCTTACTGCTGCTCGGTGAAGGCCACTGCTTCCGTGATCAGATCCTGGAGGCCTGCCCGGCGATTACTCAAAAGCTCAATAGCCCCAACAATACGCTGATTGCTGAAGGTGGATCGCTGGAAACCATTCGTCATATGGTCGCTTCCCGATTGGGCATTACGGTGTTGCCGCAGTCAGCGCTGGGCACCAATCAGTATGAAAATGCCATGCTGGTAAGTCGGCCCTTTGCTGAGCCCGCGCCTTCGCGCACCGTGGCGATTGCCTGGCGGGCGAGTTTCCCCCGGCCCAAAGCGATTGAAGCACTGATTCAGGCAATCAGTCACTGCCAGCAGCCTACCAAGACCGTGAAAAGCGTCCCATGAGCGATCTCAGCGCACCTATTACGGCCCTGAAAGGCGTGGGGGAAGCGCTGTCGCTAAAGCTTGGCCGCTTGGGAATTGAGCGGGTGAGCGACCTGCTGTTCCATTTGCCGCTGCGCTACCAGGACCGCACACGGCTGACGCCTATTGGCCTGCTGCGTGCCGGTCAAGAAGCGGTGATAGAGGGTGAAGTGACCGCCTGCGATGTCGTCAAAGGGCGCCGCCGCAGTCTACTGGTACGTCTTCGCGATGCCAGCGGTATCTTGAGTATGCGCTTCTTTCACTTCTCACCCGTACAGCAACAACAGCTGCGCCCCGGTGTCACGGTGCGCGCTTTTGGTGAAGCGCGGGCTGGCGCCACCGGCTTAGAGATCTATCACCCTGAATACCGCCTCAGTGGCGGCAGTGAAACCCCGGTGGAGGAGTACTTCACGCCGATTTACCCCACCACAGAAGGCTTGAATCAACCGCGCCTGCGGGCATTGACCCAGCAGGCACTGGCGTTGCTCGACAATGCCCCCGAGGCGCTGCCTGACGTGATCCCCGACGCACTACTGCAGCGCTTTCAACTGCCAGGGTTGCATGCCAGCCTGCACTTGCTACACCAGCCACCGCCCGATGTGAATATAGAGCAGTTGACCAGCGGCCATCACCCAGCCACGCGGCGGCTGGCGCTGGAAGAGCTGCTCGCTCACCAACTAAGCCTGCGTGAAGTGCGCCTGCGCATTCAGGCGGACGGCGCCCCCGCTTTGCCCTCCGGGCGCAGTCTGCAGGCGCGCTTTTTAGCTCAACTGCCGTTTGCGTTGACCGGTGCCCAGCGCCGTGTGCTGGAAGAGATTGGTCATGATTTGAGTCGCCCAGCGCCCATGTTGCGTTTGATTCAGGGTGATGTGGGTTCGGGTAAGACCGTGGTGGCTGCCATGACGGCACTGTGTGCCCTGGCGGGCAACTGCCAAGCGGCGATCATGGCACCTACAGAGATCCTCGCTGAGCAGCACTACCGCTCGTTTAAAGCCTGGTTTGAGCCGCTGGGTATCGAAGTGGCGTGGCTGGCGGGCAAGCTCAAAGGCAAAGCGCGGCTGGACGCCAAGGCGGCCATTGCCGATGGTCGTGCGCGTATGGTGGTGGGCACCCACGCGCTATTTCAAGATGATGTGCACTTTGAGTGTCTAGGTCTGGCGATTATTGACGAGCAGCACCGCTTTGGCGTGCATCAGCGCTTGGCACTGCGTGAAAAAGGCGAGGCGGGCGGGCTGACCCCGCATCAGTTGATCATGACCGCCACGCCCATTCCACGAACCCTGGCCATGAGCGCCTACGCGGATCTGGATGTCTCTGTGATCGACGAGCTGCCCCCCGGCCGTACGCCGGTGAAAACCGTGGTGGTGCCCGATGAGCGCCGCCCGGAAGTGGTAGAGCGCATTAAGCTTGCCTGCAGCGAAGGCCGACAGGCGTATTGGGTGTGTACGCTGATTGATGAGTCCGAAGTGCTGCAGTGCCAGGCCGCCGAGGTGACTCGTGATGAGTTAACGGTCGCTTTACCTGAGCTGGCTGTGGGTTTGGTTCATGGGCGGATGAAATCGAGCGAGAAAGCCGAGGTGATGGCCGCGTTCAAAGCGGGCGAGCTGGATCTGCTGGTAGCGACCACAGTGATTGAAGTGGGCGTGGATGTACCCAACGCCAGCCTGATGATTATTGAAAACCCCGAGCGGTTGGGGCTTTCCCAGTTACACCAGCTCCGTGGTCGCGTGGGTCGTGGCAGCACGGAAAGCTTCTGTGTGCTGCTCTACCACCCGCCGCTATCAAAAAGCTCCCGCCAACGCTTGGCAGTGATGCGCGAAACCAATGATGGCTTCCGTATTGCGGAAAAAGACCTGGAAATCCGCGGTCCCGGCGAAGTGCTCGGCACTCGCCAAACAGGCCTGGCGCAGATGAAGATCGCCGATTTGGAGCGCGATGCTGACCTGTTAGAACGGGTCACCGCACTCGCTCAAACGCTACAAGGCAACGCCGACATTACCGCCGTATTGGTACGCCGTTGGCTAGGTGAAGCCGCAGGGCGTTACGGTCAAGTGTGAACGCTAGCGCTGTTTGATTCAGGTGCTTCATTGCCTACCAATCGATTAGCCGCTTCGCCCAACGGTGCCAGTTGCTCGGTAATAAGGCGCAACTGGCTCTGGATAGGGCGATAGAGCGTGACCGCCTGCTCATCTCCCGTCTCCTCGGCTTGCTCCTCTAACTGGGCTAACAGTTCGGCGGCTTGATCTGTCAGTGCTTCAATCGGTTGGCGTTGATTCAACCGTTCTGCAATCTGGCCTAACAGCTCACCAATGCGTTTTGCCACCGGCACAAACGTGGCGTCGTCCTCATCTTCTGCTAATTGGTGACGGTGCGCGCCCAGGGCAGAAAGATGGCTGAGCAGGGTGTTGGATAGCACCAGGAAACGCAGGCCGCTATCCGCATCCAGTTTGCGGTAATGCCCCGGCTCGTGGAGCATATTGGTCAGCAGGGTGGAGAGCGCTGCATCGGCATTGTGGGCATTGCGCCTGGCCAGGCGGTAAGCCAAATCATCCTGTTTGCCATCTTCGTACTGGTGGATGATCTCCTCTAAATAACGGCGGTGATTATTCAGCGCGTTGGAGGCCTCGCGATACAGCCTGCGCCCCTGCCAGTCGGGCAGAATGAAAAATACCGCTAAACCCGCAATTAACGAGCCGATCAGGGTATCGAACAGGCGCGGCATGATCAGGTTAAAGCCATCGCCCACCTGGTTGAAGCTGCATAGCACCAGCAAAGTAATAGAGGCGGTAGCGATGACATAATGTTTCTCGCGGTTAGCAAAGAAAGACACTCCTGCTGCCACGGCGATCATGCTTTGTACGAGTGGCTGCGGAAACAGGCTGATCGACGCCCAACCCACCACCAAGCCCAATACCGTGCCCAACATCCGCTGAGACAAGAATCGCCGCGTGGTAGCAAAGTTGGGGCGGCACACAAACAGCGTGGTAAGCAGAATCCAGAAGCCCTGTTCGGGATCAATCCACTGCAGTAGTCCGTAGCCGGTCATCAGCGCGATGGAGAGCCGCACCGCGTGGCGGAAGGTGGGGGAGCCCAGTGTAAAGTTCAGCCGCACCCGCTTCCACGCTTCCAGCAAGCTTGACGGCGAGCGGTCATAAAGCGAGCTGTCTCGCCGCTCCTCGCTGGCGTCAGGATTATGGGCGCTGGCAAGCTGGGCTTCCAAGGTAGCCAGGTTGTCGGCCAGGGCACTTAAAGGGTAAAGCAGCGGGCGCCACTCAGGCTTGCCTCGGTCACGCAGGTTGTCAATCGAGGCATGCAAATCAGCCAGCGCTTCTT
The DNA here is from genome assembly GCF_050269715.1 of Halomonas sp. NPDC076908. Classification (NCBI taxonomy): domain Bacteria; kingdom Pseudomonadati; phylum Pseudomonadota; class Gammaproteobacteria; order Oceanospirillales; family Halomonadaceae; genus Halomonas; species Halomonas sp. NPDC076908. The sequence goes on from NZ_JBNNIW010000008.1 coordinate 103,525, forward strand.
CGCTCTGTTGGTGATCAAACGGGCGGTTCAGCAGTAGTGACTTGGCCAACTGCCGACAGGAACGCCCCTGTTGGTCCAGCAGCCGCTGGCAACGAAACAGCACGTCGTGGTGAAAAAAGGCTTTGCTGAGCGCGCTATAGGGGTAATGGGTGGAGCTGGCGCGTTCGTGAATATCCTGGGCGATGAAATAGATGCGCAAGTAGCGATTTAGCTTTTGGTCGCCGCGCTGACCTTCCAAGCGCCTAAAAATCATCTCTTTGGCCTGGTTAAGCGCATCAACGACTTTACCGTTTTGCCGCGCCAGCGCTACTCGACGCGCTTCTACATCCACGCCCCGCACGGGCTCAAACAGCGCCGATTTCAGAATCAAAAACTCGCCTAACGCTTTATATACGCGCGCCATGCTCTGTTTAACCGGCTGGCGGGAAAACAGCGCGCACCACACCACGGAAATTAATCCGTACCATGCTGCTCCGGCCAACAGCAGCAGCTGGCGCGTCGCGACGTCCGCATCTACGCCACCGTGCTGTTCAATATTGATCATCGAGTAGATGGATAGAATCAGCGTGCCAGAGGCAATCGTGGCGTAACGTTGGCCGATAGCGCCGAGCATAATCAGGGTAAAGGTGGAAATGCCCAGCCCGATAACAAATAGCCACGGCCAGGGAAACAGCCACTGCACAATAAAAGACGCCGATGTAAAGCAGACCAGCGTTACCAGCAGGGCCTGAAAGCGCCCCTGCCAGCTATCGTCAGTTTCAGAAAGCGCGCAGGCGATAATGCCTAGAAACAGTGGGATTACCAGTGCGACATCACCCATTAGACCGCTAAGCATCAGGGCACCGCTGAACGCTATAAAAACGCGCAGGCTATAGGCAAATTTATCGAGGGTCCAAAGGCGCCGCAGCGGCAATGAAATGGGCATAACGTCTCTTATGATTGATTATTAGACTTTAGTATAAGCGGATAGTATAGAAGGTTGCCGTGGCATTTGTCGCTATCTGTTCAGTCAACGTTAAGCAAAGCAAGCCTATACTGCCGCCTTCTATGCGATGTAAATGCTACGTCATATTCACGTAATAGATTGAAATAAGATTATTGCTGTACAGCTGCTCTCTTGGTTTAGCTGATTTTACGGCGCCATTTCTTGGCTAATAGTCGTTTTAATAGGGCTCTTATATGAATGATAAACGGCTTAGTGCATCCCGCTCTACACGCGCATTATCGCTATTGAATTTTTCATTAGCCGATGTACGCGATGGTCTTGGCCCGTTTTTAGGCATTTATCTCGTTGCCCTAGGGTGGGCACCTGCAGAAATTGGTTTTGTGATGACCGTTGCTGGATTCGCGAGCCTGTTAGCGACAACACCCGCAGGTATGCTAGCCGATGCCACCCACTTCAAACGCTTGCTGGTGATTTGTTGTGCGCTGCTGGTGGCCACAGTGAATCTTGTTTTATTGTTTTGGCCGCAAACCTGGTTTATCGCTTTTTCGCAGATTGTGACGGGTATTGCCGCAGCGGCGATTGGCCCTGCCATCCTCAGCTTAACGCTAGGACTCGTGGGCCAAATCGGCCTTGCTCATCAGTTGGGTCAAAACCAAGCGTATAACCATGGCGGTAATGCCACCGCTGCGATACTGGCCGCTTTAATAGGCTATTTTTATGGCGTCGAGGCCGTGTTTTATTTGATGGCCTTTATGGCCGCGCTGACGATTTTTTTGGTGCTTAAGATCAATCCTGCTGATATTGACTATGAGGAGGCGCGTGGGTTGGATAAAACAACGCATCAGTCAGTCAGCATAAAGCAGGTATTTCAGGATCATCCTATGCTGCTGATCGTCGGCCTTACGCTACTGCTTTTCCACCTAGGCAACGCCGCCATGCTGCCATTATTAGGACAGCGAGTGGCGACTAATGAGCTGATGAATCCCGCCGTTTATACCGCCGGTACTGTTGTGATTGCCCAGGCGACGATGATTCCCATGGCCCTGCTGGCGGCTTGGTACTCCCATAAAAATGGCTATTGGCTGCTATTTTTGGTGGCTCTGCTGGTGCTGCCTATTCGTGGCGTAATGGCTGCGACTATTCCAGGGCTTTGGAGCGTTGTTCCGGTGCAAATATTGGATGGGATTGGAGCGGGGTTATTAGGCGTGGCAACCCCCGGTATCGTTGCACAAATACTGCGTGGTACGGGACGGGTGAACATGGGCTTAGGCGCAGTAATGACCATTCAAGGCGTTGGTGCGGCACTTAGTGCCAGTTTTGCAGGCATTGTGGCAAGCTGGTTTAGCTATGAAGCGGCGTTTTTGGCACTTGCTGGCGTGGCAGGAATAGCTGTGGTCGTTTGGTTGCTGTGCTTTGACCGTGGCGTCTCTTCATCGCCGCTTAAGGTAAGCGTTTAGCCGCTTCCCGCTAGGGTAGCGGCCTATCTAAAATGTTTGATATATCCCGTGTTCTAAAAAATAGCGCACTAAAGCACTATGATTGGAACGGTAACCTTTCGATACTCGGAGTGACACTAAAAAAACAGGATCATTCCAATGGATCTCAAGCTGCTGCTGGACTGGCGTCTTCACTTAATGGTGATTGTGACGTCGATGTTTTCTGAGTGGATAGGCATCGTGCGAATTCCGCTCGGGCCGGGAACACTACTCTTACTACCGCTGTTATACGCCTTTGTGATTGGCGTGCTGTTTAACCCCCATCTTTTTTCGGCCATGGGCAAAGTGGTTCCCAAGCCTGTCAGCAATGCGGCGGGCCCGATCATTCTGATCGCTATTTTGCCGTTTATTGCCAAGTTTGGCTCTACCATTGGCCCAGCGATGGAGCAGATCATTGCCGCAGGCCCCGCGCTGATTCTTCAGGAGCTAGGTAATCTCGGCACTATGCTGATCGCGCTGCCCTTTGCCGTATTAGTGCTCAAAATGGGCCGTGAAGCGATTGGGGCTACCTACTCGATTGCTCGCGAACCCAATATTGCCATTATTTCAGACCGTTACGGGCTAAGAAGCCCTGAAGGCATCGGTATTATGGGCGTCTACGTGGTAGGCACCATGTTCGGTACGCTCTATTTCGCCCTAATGGCGGGCTATATTGCGTCGCTGGATATTCTCGATATTCGTGCTCTGGCCATGGCCTGCGGGGTGGGCAGTGGCAGCATGGTAGCGGCATGTTCTGCGGCGTTAGCGGAAGCAGTCCCGGGTTCCCGTGATGAACTCCTGGCCTTTGCAGGTGCAAGTAACCTGCTCACTTATGCCACAGGCCTGTATATCTCATTATTTATCGCGCTACCGATTACCGAGTGGATGTATAAGCGCTTAAAAGGCTCGCGTCAGGAGGTTCGTCATGAAAACCCATGAAAGCAGTGTTGATCAGTTTGATGCTGAAGCCTTAAAAGAGCTGCGTCCGGAAAACCAACTCGGCAAAACGGCCTTGGTGCTGGCGGCGGTGTGTGTCGCGGCCTGGTTTAGTAATGTGGTCAATGGGGCGCCTTTGTTAGACGCGCTACCTGGGATGCTAATTCTTTACACCATGGTCATCATCGGCTTGGTGATAGGCCGGGTAAGCCCCTTTTACCTGCCTAGCGTGGCCTGGGTATCGCTGATCAGTATTATCGCGACGCTGCCGTTCTTTCCCGGTAATGGCTGGATAATCGCACGGCTGGCGGAGGTAGATTTTCTGGCGGTGGTCACGCCGGTATTGGCCTATGCCGGGCTGGCGCTCACCGGGCGTGAGTTTGCCATGTTCAAGCAAACCGGTTGGAAGCTGGTGATCGTGGCCTTGCTGGTATTCACCGGTACCTTTATCGGCTCTGCCGTTGTCGCCCACATCATGCTTTAAGGATAGGACGATGACTGCTTCTGTTAAGTTACCGGACAATGCTGAGCTCGCCGCTTGGCGCCACGATTTCCACCAGCACCCTGAAACGGCTTTTGAGGAGCACCGCACCAGCGCGCGCATTGCAGCGTTACTGACAGAGTGGGGCTTTGAGGTGACCACGGGCATCGCGGGCACAGGAGTGGTTGCCGCCTTGGATGGCCTGCACGGTGAAGGCAAGACCATCGGCCTGCGGGCCGATATCGACGCCTTGGATATTCGCGAAGAGACGGCGCTTGCTTACGCTTCGCAAACGCCTGGAAAAATGCACGCCTGCGGCCATGATGGCCATACCACGATGCTGTTAGGCGCTGCCTGGGCGCTAAAGCAGCAGCCGGATTTCAAAGGCCGGGTGGTGTTTATCTTTCAGCCCGCCGAAGAGAACGCCGGCGGCGGCCGGGTGATGGTCGAAGAAGGGCTGTTTGAACGCTTCCCAATGGATGCTGTGTACGGGCTGCATAACTGGCCTGGGCTGCCGGTGGGTGTCGCGGCGGTACACGATACCGACGTGATGGCCGCCTTTGATATTTTCAGCCTGACATTAACCGGTAAAGGCTGCCACGCGGCGATGCCGCATTTGGGCATTGATACGGTGCTGGCAAGTTGCCAATTGATCAGCCAACTGCAAGGGTTAGTGAGCCGCGAAACGCCCCCGGATAAATCGGCGGTGCTGAGTTTCACCAGTATTAACGCAGGGGATACGTTTAATGTGATTCCTGAGCAGGTAGCGCTGCGTGGCACGCTGCGCTGTTTCGATATGGCGCTTAAAGAGCACTTGGAAGCGCGCTTCAAACAGGCGATTGCCAGCTTAGCCGAGTTTCACGGCTTAACCGTTGAGCTGGATTACCAGCGCTGCTACCCCGCCACCATTAATACGCCGGAGCATGCCCAGCACTGCGCCACGGTGCTGGAAGGCTTATTAGGCCAAGGCAATGTGATCCGCAATCCGCCACCGAGCATGGCTTCTGAGGATTTCTCGTTTCTGCTGGCCGAGCGGCCAGGGGCTTACATTTGGATGGGCAACGGCGAGGATTCTGCTTCGTTGCATAACCCTCACTATGACTTTAACGACGCGCTGTTACCGCTAGGGGCGCGCTACTGGGTAGAGCTGGTAAGAGCGCTACTCGTCTAACTCATTATCGTCATTCAGCGATTCTTCTTAACTAACTGCGTTATTCGCTCCTCTGATGCCCAATGGGTAGGGGAGCGTCTACGCCCAATATTGATACCGAACATAGCGTTACGCCACTAACAAAACGCTTAGGGAGTTTTAAGATGTCTTTAACCATTACCGTCATTGGACTTGGTCAGATGGGGGGCAATATGGCGCTTACCCTTAAAGCCGCAGGGTTTGCCGTCACGGGCAGCGATCTGTTCGACGCTGCACGCTCACGGCTTGAGGGCCTTGGTCTAGCCGTTGTTGCTCCTGATGCCCTGCCCGCAAGTGATGTTTATCTGCTGTCGCTGCCTACGTCAGCCCATGTGCGTGAAGTGATTGAGCAATCACCGGGCCTGCTTACGCTGGCGCCGAAAGGCAGCGTGATTGTCGATACGTCAACCAGCGACCCCGCCGTGAGTCGTGAATTAGCCGAAAAAGTCACCGCCGCAGGCCTTCTTTGGTTGGATGCCCCGGTAAGCGGTGGGCCGAAAGGCGCGGCCAGTGGCAAGCTGGGGATGCTGTTGGGCGGCGATGAAGCGACCATTGAGCGGGTAATGCCGATGCTGGAGGCGATGTCGGCCAAGCGTACCCATGTGGGTGGCCCAGGCAGCGGTCATGTGGTGAAACTTGCCAATAACTACCTGTGTGCAGCGCACTTGATAACCACTGCCGAAGCCGTTGCGATGGCAGCCAAGGCGGGCGTTGAACCCGCGGCCTGTTTGGCGGGCCTCAATAGTGGCTCCGGGCGTAGCGCGATTAGCGAGGTGAACTTCCCCGAGTGGGTGTTGAGCGAGCGTTTTGACTCTGGCTTTACCACCGGCTTGATGCGTAAGGATCTGCGCCTAGCGCGAGACGCTGCTGAGCAACTGGGCATTCCGCTACCTCTGCTACAAGCCGTGGTCGATGCTTGGCACGAAAGCCCCGAACAGCCCACCGACAGCGATGACTTCAACCATATCACTACGCCAATTTTAGCCCGTGCCAGCCAAGCGGAGAGCAACCAATGAGCTCACTCAGCCAACACGCCTGCGACCACCTTGCAGAACTACTGAAAGGCTTCGGTTTAGCCACTGACACGCTGTTAAGTAACTGGATTGATGGCGCGTTAGTCGCTGGAGAAGGCGAAGAGATCACCCTGATTAATCCTGCCACTGGCGAAGCGCTAGTGAGCTATCGCGATGCGGGCGCTGGGCTAATTGAACGCGCCACTCAAGCAGCTGTGCGGGGTCAGCGTGAGTGGATGGCACTAACCGCCAGCGAGCGTGGGCGGCGTATGAATGCCGCCTTGCGCGGTTTGGAGGGCCATGAAGAGGCGCTGGCGCAGTTGGAGAGCGTCGTCGCAGGTAAACCGATTCGTGACTGCCGGGCTGAAGTGGGCAAAGTGCGCGAGATGTTTGAGTACTATGCGGGCTGGTGCGATAAACAGCATGGTGAAGTGATCCCGGTGCCTACCTCGCATCTTAACTATGTGCGCCACGTGCCCTATGGCGTAGTGGGGCAGATTACCCCCTGGAACGCGCCGATGTTTACCTGTGCCTGGCAGTTGGCTCCGGCCATTGCCGCAGGCAACGCCGCCGTATTAAAACCTTCTGAGTTAACGCCGTTCACCTCTGTGGTGATTGCCAAGCTGTTGGAAGAGGGGGGCAAAGGAGCGTCCCAAGGTCTGCCTAAAGGGCTGATCAATATCGTCAACGGGCTGGGCAAAACGACCGGCGCGGCACTGACCGACCACCCCACCATCAGCAAGTTAGTATTTGTCGGCTCGCCCCAAAGTGGGCGGATGATTGCCGAAGCAGGCGCGCGGCGGTTAGTGCCCAGTGTATTAGAACTGGGCGGCAAATCGGCCAATATTGTGTTTGCCGATGCCAAGCTGGATGAAGCGGTAGCGGGCGCCCAAGCTGCTATTTTTGCCGCCGCTGGCCAAAGTTGTGTGGCAGGCTCGCGTTTACTGATTGAGCGCTCGGTGTTTGAAAAAGTTACCACTCGCTTGGCGCGGGCGGCGGAACAGATTGCGGTGGGCCTGCCCAGCGACGAAGCAACCCGCATGGGGCCGCTGCAGAATCGCCGCCAATTTGAGCAGGTGACCCGCATGATTGAGGCCGCCGAAGCAGCAGGCGCGAGAGTGTTAACGGGGGGGAAGCGTCCTGAAGGCTTGCCTGACGAAGCCCAGGGGTATTTTATTGCCCCTACCGTGTTGGTCGATGTTACGCCCGATATGGAGATTGCTCAGCAAGAAGTGTTTGGACCGGTATTGGTGGCCATGGCCTTTGATGATGAAGCCCAGGCCATTCAACTGGCCAACGAAACTCGCTTTGGCTTAGCCGGGGCCGTTTGGAGCCAGGATGTGGCGCGAGCGCACCGTGTCGCCGGGCAATTGCGGGCGGGAACGGTGTGGATTAACAGCTATAAGGCGATCAGCGTCATGTCACCGTTCGGTGGCTTTGGCGATAGCGGCTTTGGACGTTCCAGTGGTTTGGATGGCCTACGCGATTATACCGTGCCACAAAGCGTCTGGGTGGAAACCGCGCCAGAGGCCAGCGTCGCTTTTGGTTACGGCAGTGGCGTTGGCTGATGTAACGCTGGGTCGCGAAACGCCTGCATCCAGCGCTGTAGATGGCGAAGCAGCAGAATACTGGCCTTAGGTTGCTGGCGGCCAACGCGGGTGACCATGTGGGCATGAGAGCGCTGAAATAGCGGGTTATCTATTGGACGGGCGACGAGCGTGCCAATCTCTAAATCATGGGCGACGGCAAAAGCGGGCAGCAGGGTAATGCCCATGCCACTACGAACGTACTGAGCTAACACCACCATTGAATTAGTGTTCATGGCTAGGCGTGGCGCAATACGTGCCTGTTGAAAGGCTTGATCGACCATTTGGCGAACCCCGTGGCTGGGGTCCCACATTGCCATTGGCTGGTCGCTAAGCTGGGTAAGCGTGAGCGGTGAGGTTTGGTTGGCTAAGGAGTGTTCAGGGGACAAGATCGCCATGAGTGGCTGAGGGCTAGAGGCCCAGAAACGCAGTTGCGGGTGGGTTCGCTCGTGAAACATTAAGCCGATATGGCTATGGTTTTCGACCACCGCCTCAATAATGCCGGAAGTACCTGCAATATGAATATCAAGTTGGATGCCCGCGTAAAGCTGGGTAAATTCATGCAGCGGGGAAGCCACTAAGTCACTGACAAAGCCTTCACCGACGGTGAGCGATATTTTGCCGGTTTCCATACGCTGGTAGGCTTCAAGTGAGGTGATAAAGCCTTCATCAAGCGCACCGCGGCGTTCACAGTACTCAAGCAGCATTTCTCCTACCGGGGTAGGAGAAATGCCGTCGCGCTGACGCTCCATGAGCGTGGCCCCCAAAGCTTCTTCCAGCAATGCAATTTGCCGACTAACCGCCGAGGGGGCAATGTCTAAGCGCGCCGCTGCGCGACGCACGGAGCCTGACTCCAGGGTAACGCGGAAGTACACTAAGCGCTGATGAGGTATGTCCATCGAAAGCTGTTATACCTCTGCTTTGGTGTAGAAAAAATTCATGTTAACTACACCGCTATCCTGTGCCAATCCTACAAATACTTAAGTAGTTTCTGCAGCTTGTTCATATCGGCTGAGTCGCCCACTAAGCGCACGCTGCCGTCCATCATGCCGTCAAGAAAGGCCTGTTGAGTTGGCTTTTTGAGCACTTTCAGGGCGGTATCCTGATCCCGGAAACGCAGCTCAAGGTCCAAGTCAACGGGCAGCCCTTTACCGGTACTGATGCTTTTCGGCGACATGCGATAGTGGCGGGCAATGCTAAGGTCTTCTGTAGCAATGCCCCAATCCAAGCCGCGCATACGTTCTAGCTGTTCACGAAAGCGCGGCTTGCGGCGCAGGGCACGTTTGAGCATTAAGCCCAGTAGCCACAGCGTCAGCTTGAGTTTCATTAGGAAACGGCGTCTTTAAGCGCTTTGCCAGGCTTAAAGGCGACATTTTTGCTGGCTGGAATTTGCAGCGGTGCACCGGTTTGCGGATTTTTGCCTGTACGAGCTGCGCGTGAACGTACAGTGAAAGTGCCAAAGCCGATGAGAGCAACATCTTCGCCTTTGGCGACGCTGTTGGTGATTTCATCCAGAATAACGTTTAGCACTTGGCCTGCTTTATCTTTAGACAGGTCGGCACTTTCAGCGATGGCAGCAGCGAGTTCAGGTTTGCGCATAAGGAATCTCCTTTTAATTAAACAATCGAACGTTGGATAAATAATCGAACGTACAGCAAATGCATGTTGTTGGGTGCGTCACCATGATTAGGTTAGCTTATCTATCCTAGTCGTGAACGCGACGAAAATCAGCCTAGCAGCGCAGGCGCTGCTCTGGAAAGCTCCACTTTCCTTCTCACACAGCCCCCTGTCAACGCAAAACCAATCAAACGTCCGTCTTTATTTTCCGCCAAGGCGCTGAGATCGCCGCCTTCGCCTTCAATTCGCCAGTGTTCAGGCGTGGTTTGTGGAGGATAGGCAACCACGGGCAGCAGCGGTGTTTTTACAATGATGGGCCAAGCACCGAAGCTCGCGGGGGTCGGGGTACCTGCAAGGGTTGCCGCCAGTGCTTTAGCGCTTGCTTGCAGCGGTTGTACATACATTGCATTAATACCCTCCACACAGGCGGCATCGCCTAATGCGTAAATATCGGGGTGCGATGTACGCAAGTAGCGGTCAACCTGAATGCCGCTAGGCGATACCGTTAACCCTGCGGCTTCGGCCAGTGCTATGCGCGGCGTAAGACCTGTTGCCATGAGTACGCAGTCAGCGCTGAGTGGTTCATCATTATTTAAATGCAAGACGATATCTTTACCGTGACCTGACGCTATCGATTCAATTTTGCGGCCGAGGTGAAGATCAATGCCTGCCATGCTAAAGGCATCGCCCAAGGCAGTGCCTAGTGGTGCGGGCAATAAACGAGGCAATAGACTTCCCTCAGGGGCAATGACGCTGACGTGATGGCCTCCGGCATGCAGGTCGTTAGCAAATTCACAGCCGACTAGTCCTGCACCAATAATCGCGACCCGGGCAGTATGGTGGCCTAGGGCGGTATGAAAGCGGCGGTAATCATCTAAATTATTGATGGTAAAACAGCGCGATGCCACGCTGGCAGCGATCTTAAAAGGCACCAGAGGCGCAGCGCCGGTGGCTAATACTAAAGCGTCGTAACCGAACGCTTTGCCATCTTCCAAAAGGATTAATTTGTTATCCACATCCAGAGCGCTTACTTGGGTGTGGGTAACTATCTGGGCATTCAGCTCGTCACCAAGTTGCGCGGCGCTTCGTTGGGCTAGTTGGTCAGGCGTTAAACCTTTGGCAAAGCCAGTGGAGAGCAGTGGCTTACTATAGTCATCGCCGCTGTCAGCGCTAATCAGCGCTATTGAACGTTGGTCGCCCAGGCGGCGCAAGGCGCGGGCAAGGCCAATACCAGCCATGCCAGTCCCAATAATCACCAGCGCAGCATGTGACGAAGAGAGCTGTGTATGTGATGCGGACATGCGAACACCAAGAAAGTCGCTAAAGAAAGAGTCGCTAAACAGGGGCGTTAAAACAGGTTCGTTATAACAGAGCCGTTAAAAAAACCGCTGAGATAAAAGCCATTCAGAGCGCCATGTTACACTAGCAGCCCCGATTATTGGCTTGGAGAACTCGGTGACGCCTCCTGCTTCCCGGCAAGTACAGATATTCCCACGCTGGCGCCCTGTCTCGGCGGCGCGTCCGGCGATGAGTGCCCCCTGGTGGCAGTGGGTAGCCTCCACGGACTCGCTAACTGCTCGGTTAACCGCAGCAGGCGAGGGTAAGTCTTTCCGTGTGCGTCTATTACGCCAAGGGGTGGGCTGGCCGTTGCCAGATGAGGCTCAAGCATTGGGCATTAGGCCCAAATGTTACGCATGGCTGCGTGAAGTGGCACTCAGTTTAGATGATACCCCCTGGGTGGTGGCGCGCTCAGTTGCTCCGCTGACACAATTAAAAGGGCAGCGTTTGGAGCGTCTGGGTGAGCGGTCGCTAGGGAGTTGGTTATTTCAACAGCCAGATCTAGTACGTGGTCCCTTAGAAGTGACAAGGCATTCGGCTAACTTCGCGAGTCTGCATGATCTTAACAGCGAAGGACCCTGGGGAAGGCGCTCAGTGTTCCAGCATGGCGGACTATCGCTGTTAGTGCAGGAGCATTTTTTGCGGGCGATGGTGGATGAACTTGATTTGCCTTCGCGCTAGGCTAACGTCTGCATCTTATTTTTCGTGAGGTAAGCATGGATCGTTCACTGTTGCGGCCGAAAGGATTCGCTCGCGTGGCAGATTTTTTCCAACTGATGCGTTTGGATCGGCCAATTGGCACTTGGCTATTAATGTGGCCGACGCTTTGGGCGCTGTGGATTGCCGCTGAAGGCGTACCAGGCCGAAACGTGCTGCTTATTTTTGTGGCAGGTGTTTACGTCATGCGCGCGGCTGGATGCGTGGTCAATGATTATGCCGACCGTCATTTTGACGGCCATGTAAAACGCACTAAACACCGTCCGCTAGCCACTGGCCGTATTAGCGAAACCGAGGCGCAGCTGCTGTTTATCGCGTTAGTGGCAGCGGCGTTTATTTTAGTGCTACTGACCAATTGGTTTACGGTGGCACTGTCGTTAGGCGGTGTGGCGCTGGCAATCATTTATCCGTTTATGAAGCGCTACACCCATTTCCCACAAGTAGTATTGGGGGCTGCGTTCTCGTGGGCAATTCCCATGGCCTTTGGTGCCGTGTTGGGCTATGTCCCGCTGGAAGCATGGCTGCTGTTCTGTGCCAACGTACTATGGACGGTGGCATACGATACTCAGTACGCCATGGTAGATCGTGATGATGATCTGAAAATTGGCATTAAATCAACGGCTGTTCTGTTTGGTAGTGCCGATCGCCTAATGATTTTTTTGCTACAAATAGCCACCTTAACGCTACTCGCCTGGGTCGGCTGGCGGATGGAATTAGGTGGCTTTTTCTGGCTTGGGCTGGCTGCGATGGCAGTGACGTTTGTGTATCAACAGCGGTTGATTCGCCATCGTGAGCGTGACGCTTGTTTCCAAGCGTTTCTCAATAATCACTGGTCGGGCCTGCTGATATTTGCCGGTATCGCGCTAAGTTGGTGGCCTGCTGCTGGCTGATAGCGGCTATTGTCATGTAATTGTCATCAATCCATGGTGTTATCGTCACTGACATGTCATTGAACTAGTTTCTTTGAGCAATTTTCTTTGAGCTGTTTTTCATTGAGCTGTTTTTCATTGAACACCGTGAGGCATTGGTATGACCGCCAAGACCGTTCTGATTGTCGATGACGAGGCGTCCATTCGCGAGATGATCGCAGTAGCGCTGGAAATGGCTGACTATCGCGTGCTTGAAGCGGATAACGCCCAGGATGCCCATGCCATATTGGTCGATCATCAGCCTGATTTAGTACTGCTCGACTGGATGATGCCTGGTACCAGCGGCATTGAGTTAGCCAGACGCTTAAAGCGTGATGAAGCCACCGCTGAGATACCTATTATTATGCTCACCGCCAAAGGTGAGGAGGATAATAAGATTCAAGGGCTTGAAGCAGGTGCTGATGACTACATCACGAAACCTTTTTCACCCCGTGAGCTGGTGGCACGTCTTAAAGCAGTGTTGCGCCGAGCTACTCCTCGTGGCGTTGAAGATCCGATCGAGATTAACGGCCTGCTGTTGGATCCGGTAAGCCATCGTGTGAGTGCCCACGGCAAAGCGTTGGAAATGGGGCCAACTGAATATCGGCTGCTGCAATTTTTCATGACCCATCAAGAGCGCGCTTACACACGCAGCCAACTGCTCGATCAAGTATGGGGTGGCAATGTGTACGTTGAAGAGCGCACGGTTGATGTACATATTCGCCGCTTGCGTAAAGCGCTGGGCGACGTGCATCAAAACCTGATTCAAACGGTTCGGGGCACCGGATACCGTTTCTCTTCACGGGTATAAATGTGCGCTTATGGAGCCGTGAGCTGTGGCGACTAGCGTGGCTGGCTACGCTAGGCACTTGCTTAGGTTGGCTGCTAGGCTCCGCTGGCGTCGGGCTATCTGCGGGGCTAGCGGTGTGCCTGTTTTATCATCTGCGTCAGCTGCGTGCCTTGTACCTTTGGTTAACCCTTCATCCCCAAGATGAGCCTCCTGCTGCCCGCGGTATGTGGGGCGAACTATTTGATCGTTTATACCGCTATCAAAAAAGTCAGCGCATCACTCAAAGTCGCCTGCGCGCTACCTTAGCGCGCATTCAAGAGTCGTCGGAAGCGATGCGCGATAGCGTCGTTATGCTTGACCGTCATGGTGACCTTGAGTGGTGGAACAGTGCCGCGACCGAGATGCTTGGGCTGCAAACTGCCCATGACCGTGGCCAGCACATTACCAACCTGCTGCGCGACCCAGGTTTTATTGGTTATTTTAATGGCCGCAACTACAGTGAGCCGTTAACGCTAACGTCGCCGATTGATGAGCGGCGTATTCTGCAGTATCAAATTACCCTTTACGGTGACGACGAACGCTTAGTCATGGCGCGGGATATTACCCGTCTGCATCGCCTAGAGCAGATGCGTCGCGATTTTGTCGCCAACGTATCCCATGAATTGCGTACCCCCCTCACCGTGCTTTCCGGTTATTTAGAAACCTATGGTGATCTTGCTGATCAGCTTCCGCCACGGTTAGGTAGAGGTATTAATCAAATGCAGGAGCAGACGCAGCGAATGCAGAATTTGGTGAATGATTTATTGCTCCTGTCACGTTTGGAGATTGACCAGGGTGGCAAGGATCATCATTCATTGTCGCTTGGCACCTTACTGCAGAGTGTGTGTGATGATGCGTTAGCGCTTTCACATCAGCGCCATAGCATTACCGTGGAGCTGGAGAGCGATGCGTGCTTGCTAGGCAGCGAACAGGAAATTCGTAGCGCAGTTTCTAATCTTGCCTTTAATGCCGTTCGCTATACGCCCCCGGGTAGCCATATCGCGTTGCGCTGGAGTGTTAATGCTGCGGGCAGTGGTTGTATTGCCGTTGAAGATAACGGAGAAGGCATTGACCCGGTACATATCCCCCGCCTAACTGAACGTTTCTACCGAGTTGATAAGGGCCGCAGTACCGCCACGGGCGGCACAGGGCTAGGCTTGGCCATTGTGAAGCATGTTCTGCTGCGTCATGACGCCCAGCTACAGATAGAGTCTCATCCAGGCAAAGGGGCGTTATTTCGCTGTGTATTTCCCGCTTCGCGTCTCCGTCAGCCCTGAGTCGCAGCCCTCAAGAAAAATCTTCGCACAACAGTTGTAGAAGCGTGCAATATTGGCATACAAGATTGGTAAAACATTACTCATGTGCCATTTTTACACATCTTATAGCCGCATTTAGCGCCTAGTTGGATTTAATGACTGTATCATTTTATTTTTATAAGCTTTTGAAAAATAATAATTTTTTTATTTTTTAAATGTTTTGGCATAGCTGCTGCAATGAATATATTAAGTAAGAGAGATGACCGCAGGAATTGCTGGCTACTGGTTAGCCCTTCTTTCTTAATTAAGTGGTACTAACAGCGATCGGAGGTGGAATATGATGTCCAAGGAACTTCTCAAGAAAGCTGGCATTTTAGGTGTAACGTTTGGCTTGATGGCTAGCCCATTAGCTTTTGCTGATACGACGGACAATTCTTCGATTGATCAAAACCAGGATGCAATGGAAGAAGAACATCAAAATGGAACTAGCCCTGGTGGCGATGGTTCCTATGATAACGATGATCTAACAACTGATCATGGCACTCAAGGCCCGGATACAGTAAATGATCCAGAATCAACAGATATGAGTGGTGACGAGGAATACACCCCAGATGATGTTGTTGAAGAAAATAGCGCTAGCTAATTCTTACAGCTTTTTCTATATAGTTTGAGATATCGAAATGTGCTTCTTCAACGGATGACGAAGCTATTAACAGGATGTTTCAAACAGGGATGTTGTAATGATTCAAGGATGAATCAATAGGCAATCAAAATGTTAGTCAGGGTTAATTCCAAGGTTGGAGTCCCGCACAAGGATTGGAAGCTAACGTTAGTTATTACCTATAGGCAGTTCTGATATCGGGCCCCGCTTCGGCGGGGCCTAATTTTTTGCTGTCTATTAATCTACTTAACTGCTTTTTACTCGAATACCTCAAACCTGCTCTTCTTACCATATCTTGCCCTAGCCAACCTTATTTACAGTAATGTGAATCGTGAAGCATGTGTCATTAGTGCGCAAGTATTTAGTTTGCTTTTGTTTTATGTGATGTAATATTGTGCGCAATATTTATAATATAAATTATTGATAATAATGGATTTATTTTTTATATGCAGAAATTGGCATTTTTTATGCTCTACCAGGATACGGAAGAGAATGAGACAAAATAGCCATCCATGATGGCGCTTCTTCCTCCACGCCAGCGGTATCACAGTATCTTGGAGTAAAATACGATGACTAATGTATTTCTTAAAAAAGTAGCAGTAGCGGGCCTTTCCTTTGGTTTGTTAGCTAGCCCGCTAGCGTTCGCAAATTTTTCCATTAAAGCGAATCAAGATCTGACAGTAAATGATGAGCCTATCCAAGCAGATTCACAGCGTACAACGGCTCAGGCAGAGTTTAACCCAGCTGAACTAATGTACGATGAAGGTGATTTTCCAAAGGTTATTGAGGCAGAATCAACGCGCACCAGTGATCACATTAGCTATCAACCGAAAGATTTGCAGCGAGATAACAATTTTAGAAACGTTCGGTAACAAAAATTTGCAATTTTGATGAAATATATTACGATGCAGGTGTGAGCTAAACATGTAGTTGCATGTCACACCGTTAAGGATGCACAAGGATTCAAGGAATGAGTCGATAGACAATCAGAACGTTAGTGAGGGTTAAATTCCAGGGTTGGAATCCCGCAAAAGGAGAGGAAGCTAGCGTTAGTTATTGTCAAACATTGTATTATTGGACCCTGCTTATGCAGGGTCTAATTTTTAGTCACTAAGAAAAATAAAAATATTTTATATAACAATATGTTAGTAATTAATATTATTAGCCGTACTACTTTAGGTTAGTGCCGGTAGGGCCTCGATAGTGCGCATCCCACATTAATACGGCACCCGCCACAGCGCCGGGTAACAGAAGTAAATTCGCCAGCGGAATCCAGGTGATCAAGGTGACTAGCCCCCCGTAGGTAAGGCTCTGCCACCAGCGTCTGGCTAAGCGCTGCCGCATATCGGCAAAGGTGACCTTGTTGTTGTCCATTGGGTAATCCAGGTAAGTAATCGCCATGATCCAAGCGGAAAACAGCGCCCACAGTAGTGGCGCAAATAGATTCAGCCCAGGAATCCAACTGATCACAAATAGCGCTGCCGCGCGGGGCAGAATGTAGGCGAGTTTAACGAACTCTCGGCCAATGGCATCAATCGCCGTTTTGGTAAGGTTGCGGTCATCAAGGGGTTCTCGACCCGTGGCTTGAATTTCCACCTTGGCGGCCAAAAAGCCATAAAAAGGCGCCGCGATTAAGCTAGTCACCACTGTAAAAGTGAAAAACACCACCACCAACAGGCTGATAACAAACAGCGGCCAGATAAGCCACGATAGCCAATCAAGCCAGGTAGGCACCATGTCCATCCAGTTGTTCAGCCAGCCTTCGAAGCGGGTGAACACAAAGCTGAACATGCTGACGTAGACAATCAAGTTAACCAGAATAGGTAGAAAAACATAGCGGCGCATGCCCGGCTGATACACACAGCGTGTACCTCGGCTTAGCGCAGTCACAGCATCCAGCATGGTGGGTGAACTCCTTGTGATTCCAACGTCCAGGCAGATTAAACCTGGACGTATTGCAGGAGGAAACCCCAACCAGGTCAAGGCTTTTTTAGCACCTTCGGATCCAAGCTGTCGGTATCGCTGTGGCGAATATCGAGTCCTTTGACCAGATAGACCACATACTCTGCAAGGTTATCGGCATGGTCGCCTACTCGCTCCAACGCACGCAGTACCCACATAATACTGAGTACCGAGGTGATTGAGCGCGAGTCCTCCATCATAAACGTCATTAACGAGCGCATAGCGCTGCTGTATTCATCGTCTACTAATGCGTCTTCACGCACTACCTGCATAGCAAGATCGGTATCAAAGCGTGCAAAGGCAGTCAGTGCATCGCGCAGCATTTTGCGAACGTGTTCACTGATATGGCGAACTTCGACCAATCCACGAATCGTTTGCGTGTTTTCGCTCAAAAGCAGGGCATTGCGGGCAATTTTACTGGCCTCATCACCAATCCGTTCAAGATCGGAAGTGGCGCGAATAACTGCCAGCACCAAGCGCAAATCAGAAGCCGCAGGCTGACGACGCGCCAGTACCCGTGTACATTCATCGTCAATCTGTAGCTGCAGGTCGTTAACCTGACGATCGTTGTCACGCACTTGCTCTGCTAAGCGGGTATCGCCTTCCAGAAGGGCAAAGACAGCATCCTGTACCTGCTTTTCCACCAGACCGCCCATGGTCATCAGGTGGGTTTTCAGCTCTTCCAGCTCCTGGTTGAACTGGCGAGAGATATGCTGGCTGTGGGTATCACTCGTAATATCCATGGAGCACTCCTGACGTTTCAGTCGATTGGGCCTAAGTGACGCGGCCGGTGATGTAGTTTTCAGTACGTTGTAAACGAGGGTTGGTGAACACTTGGTCGGTAGGGCCGTACTCCACGAGTTCGCCTTGGTGCAAAAAAGCGGTGTAATCCGAGACGCGTGCCGCTTGTTGCATATTGTGAGTAACGAGCACCAACGTCAGCTGTGACTTAAGGTTGCGTATTAACTCTTCAATTTTCAGCGTTGAAATGGGGTCTAGTGCTGACGCCGGTTCGTCAAGCAGCAGTACATCTGGCTGAACCGCTAAGGTGCGGGCGATAACCAAACGCTGCTGCTGTCCACCGGAAAGCTGCCAGGCTGAGCGGTGCAGGCGATCTTTCACTTCATCCCACAGAGCGGCTGACGTTAATGCCCACTCAATAATGTCATCACGTTTACGCTTGGGCAGGCGCTGTTGCAAACGCAGGCCAAATGCGACATTTTCATAGATCGACATGGGGAAGGGGTTGGGAGTTTGAAATACCATCCCGACTCGTCGCCGCAGTTCAGTTACGTTCATTTGCGGATCGTGAATATCATGCCCTTCCAGCGCAATTTGACCGCTATGCGCCACCGACTCATTGAGGTCATGCAAACGGTTAATGGCTCTCAACAGCGTAGATTTACCGCACCCGGACGGTCCAATGAACGCCGTCACACGATGGCGCGGAACGCTAAGGGTTAAGTCGCGCAACGCCGTTTTCCCCGCATAAGCGAGGCTAAAGCGATCAATACTTAAGCAGCAGCGGTCATCCGCAAAGTGCGTCACTGGTGCCTGAGAGGTATTCGTTGAATGTAATGGTGCTAGCATTCGCTTCCCCGTTGACGCCTAAGATAATGACGTAGAAATATGGCAGTTAGATTAAGCACCAGCACAATTAACACTAAAAGTAGCGCCGTGGCGTAAACCAACGGGATCGCGGCTTGCACATCTTCACCATGAAAGGCGGTATCAAATAAATGATAGCCGAGGTGCATGAACTTGCGCTCTAAATGGAGATAGGGAAATTCACCGTCTACCGGCATTTGTGGCGCGAGTTTGGCGACCCCCACCAACATTAGCGGTGCGACCTCTCCTGCTGCGCGAGCAATGGCTAAAATCACCCCGGTTAGCATGGCGGGGGCGGCCATCGGTAGCACAATGCGAGTGAGCATTTCCAGGCGAGTAGCACCGAGCGCCACGGCACCTTCGCGTTGGGCCTCTGGAATGCGTGCCAGCCCCTCTTCGGTTGCCACTATCACGACCGGCAGGGTTAGTAGCGCAAGCGTTAATGACGCCCATAGCAGGCCGCCTGTGCCAAAGGTAGGTGAGGGCAAAGTATCACTGAAGAACCACTCATCAATCGAACCGCCAATGCCATACACAAACACCCCTAAGCCAAATACCCCATACACAATGGACGGTACGCCAGCGAGATTACGCACGCCAATGCGAACAAAGCGAGTCAGCCGCCCCTGGTGGGCGATTTCATTTAGGTAAATAGCCGCCAGTACCCCAAAAGGGGTGACCATCACCGACATTAAAATCACCATCAGCACGGTACCAAAAATCGCAGGCCATACGCCGCCGCCGGTATTTGCGGCCCGTGGCCCTTCGCTCAAAAACCGCCAAACGCCTTCGCCCCAAGCATGGGTTTTCTGCCACCACGCCATGGCATTAGGTGCTTGAGCACTCAGTACATTAGTTAACGGCAGGCGGAGAGTTTGACCATTGGCCGTGGAAAGCAGCAGCTGGCTATCCGGACGCTGATTGATGGGGAGAGCCAGTAAGGTCGTTAAATGCCGCCAGGCGGCTTCACCCTCCCAGCGCTGGTCGGCCTGTTCAATGGCGGCTAAACGACCGATAAAATCACCCCAGGGAGTGCGCTCTAGACGAACAAGATCCACCGGATGGCTACGCTCTGCAATTTCTTCAATAGCCACCCAGCGCCAGCGCGCACCATCTATATCCTGGTTGCCGGTAAAGTAAAGGCGTTCATCGCCATCCTGCTGGGGCAGTGCTACCTCACGCACGGTTTGACCAGCGAAGGTTTCCCCAGAGTTTAGCGTGACCTCCTCCAGGTTGGCAGGCCAGAAGTGGCCTAGCCCACGCACCACCAACAGCGTCAGCAAAGCACCTAGCATGAGTAAGGAGAGTGCTACGCTGGCCGCGCATAACCAAGGCCATAGGTTATTGAGCCAGTTAATGCGTATCCGGTGGGAGGAGGCGCTGGCGGGTAGTTCGCTCATGATGCGCCTCCCATGTGGCGATAACGGCGCCGCAAACGTTGGCGAACGACCTCGGCTAACGTGTTCACTAGGAACGTAAAGATAAACAGTACCAGCGCCGCCAAAATCAGCAGGTGATAGGTCAAGCCCCCAGGAGCGGCCTCAGGTAGCTCAATGGCGATAGCCGCCGCCATTGAGCGCATTCCTTCAAAGGGGCTGGCGCTAAATAGAGCGGTATTACCGCTGGCCATCAACACAATCATGGTTTCGCCAACCGCCCGTCCGGCACCGATCATCACCGCTGAAAAAATGCCGGGTCCTGCCGCCGTTAGGGCGACCCGCCAGAGTGCCTGCCAGCGGCTAGCACCAAGTGCTTGGGCGCCTTCGATTAACGTAGTGGGCACATCAGACAGGGCATCCTCTGCCAGGGAGTAAATACTCGGAATCACTGCAAAGCCCATCGCAATACCGACAATCATTGCATTGCGGGTGGCGTAATCCATGCCAAAGCGCTGGTCGAGCAACTGACGCAAATCACCCCCTAGCCACTGCTGCTCTATCCACGGGGTAAGCCATAGCGCTAGCGCCACCATTAGCGCCAGCCAAGGAACCAGCCAAAGACCCGCCCATGAGAGTGGCAAGCGGCGGCGCAATCGTGCTTTCGTTAGCTGCCACGCTAAACCAGCAAGCCCGGCACTTAATGGAAGCCAAATAATCAGCGCCAAGGCACTGGCCAGATGGCGTTCTACCCACGGCGCTAAAATCAGCCCAGCAATAAAACCCACCACCACGCCGGGAATAGCTTCCATCATTTCTAACGTAGGCTTGATGCGAGTGCGAAGGCGGGCTGACATAAACAGCGCTGAATAAATCGCAGCGCCTAAGGCGATGGGGATAGCGAACAGCAGCGCTGCTAGCGCAGCTTTTAAAGTACCCCAGGCCAAGGGAGAAAGCTTTGCCAACGCCAGGGTATCGCCAATGGCGAGTAGCGGTAGCGTTTCCCACACCAAAAAAACGCCGATCGCAAGAATAGCGAGCAGCACGCCAATTCCGCCAGCGGTAATTAAGCCCGTAGCCACGCGATCTTTTAGCAGACGCAGTGGCTGCCGGGGGATGGTTAACCGTGGTGGGATCATATCGCTATCATTGGGAAACCTGGGCGATTGCAGTCAAGGCCATTCAGCATAATAAGTCTCCTTACCCTAAAGTGCTTTTATGACAATAAGATGACAGGCTAAGGCATTTAGTTAACAGGTGTCTGCCACATTTGTTGTTCTTTGAGTACCTCAGGCGCCAAAGGCACAAAGCCAGCCGCACGGGCAGTCTGTTGACCCTCTGGCGACATAATGAGTGCCAATAGTGCTTGTTCTGCAGGAGGCAGTGCCTCGCCGGGCGGCAGGTTAACGTAGAGATAGAGATAGCGCGACAGCGGGTAGTCACCGCTTTGGATAGCCGCCTCGTCGGGCGGTGTAGCGATACCATTGTCGTTATACAGGCTAACAGCATGTACCGCTGGGGTAAGGTGATTGTATCCCGCATAGCCCATGGCATTAGCAGACTCCCCTACCGCCGCAACCACGGCTGATGAACCAGGGTGCTCGCTGATATCGTTACGAAAATGACCGCCACACAACGCCCGCGCTTGAAACAATCCGTGGGTGCCCGACGCTAGATTACGCCCATGCAGCGCAATAGTGCCGAATGCCCAGTCACGGGTTGCTGGGAGTTGATTCCAGCGCCTGATGGGGGCTTCAGCGCCGCAAGCAAGTGAGGTTGAGAAGATGGCATCGACCTGTTGGCGTGTCAGCACGCGTAATGGGTTATGGCGATGGACGACGACAATCAAGGCGTCACGGGCAACCTTTAATTCTAGCGGGGGATAGCCATAGCGTTCAATAAAGTTATCGCGCTCAGCCGCCGTCATAGGCCTGGACATCGGCCCAAGCCGGGTGGTGCCTGCCATCAGTGCAGAAGGTGCACTGGCGGAGCCACCCGCTTGAAATTGCAGCGTTACGTTAGGGTAGTGGGTAGTTAATGTTTCCCCCCAGCGCAACATTAATCCCGCCATGGTGTCAGAGCCAACAGCGCCTAAGGTTCCACTAATGTTTTGCGTTTGCCCCCAGGTCAGTGGGCATACCAGTAGCAGTAACATCATTAACCCGCGCAATAAAAGGCGTTTTATAGCGAGAGATGTGCCCTGGTTATTAGCAGAAGAATTTGAAAGAGTATTCAAACGCGCGTCCTCTTATGGTTAACTAAATCCATCCAGCAGTGTTGCAGCGCAGCAATGCCCACCGTCAACGTTTATCTCCGCGACGTTTACAACAATAAACTGATAAAGCGACTAACCCATGACTCTTCTGGAAACCGATTTGGACGACGTACCGGCTCCCCAAGGCCAGCTCACCTTAAAATTACTGGCTTCACGCCAAGATACCAATCTTTATGGCGATATACCCGGTGGTTGGCTGGTAAATCAAATGGATCAGGCGGCTGAGCTTGCTGCCGGGCGAGAAGCGGGTGGCCGTACCGCGACCGTGGCGATCGAGGCAATGGACTTTTTAAGCCCGGTACGCGTGGGATCCATGGTCAGTGTCTACACCCAGGTGCAGGATATTGGTCACAGTTCGATCAAAATAGAGGTGGAAGTATGGGTAAGACCACCTCATGGGCAACGCATTGAGGAGCGTCAAAAAGTCACTGAAGCGCGTTTTGTCATGGTCGCATTAGATGATAATGGCCGCATCCGGGCAGTGCATAGTTAACCAAGAGTGAAAGTAATGACTTATTAAAGGACTTGCTTTGTTCTCTAAACAGCAAAAGGGCGCATAATGCGCCCTTTTGCGTTATTGACAGTCTGGGTTTACTGTCTAGTTAAGCACCAACGCTGTCACGGCTCTTCAGGTATGCGTATTCGCCTACATCACTAAACGGACGCAGTACTTTCTGGAACGCTGAGTAAGACTCGAACACCCGGCGGGAGTCTTCGTCGTTATCCACTTGGCGCTGAATGACTTCCTTTGAAGAAGCATAGAGGGCTTCCATAACATCTTCAGGGAAGGTGCGCAGTTGAACGCCATGCTCATCGACCAGTGTTTCTAGCGCTTGAGCGTTGCGGTAAGCAAACTCGCTGATCATCGCCATGTTGGAGGCGCGAGCGGCTTCACGAATGACGTCTTGCAGGTCTTCCGGCAGCGCGTTCCATGCATCCAGGTTAATCGTGCCTTCCAGCACCGCCGTGGGCTCGTTCCACACCGAGGTGTAGTAGTAGTCAGCCACTTGGTGTAGACCGAACGCCATATCGTTATAGGGGCCTACCCAGTCAGCCGCATCCAGCACGCCGGTTTGCAACGAGGTAAAAATATCGGAGCCAGGCATGTTAACGGTAGTCACGCCGATAGCGTTCATCGCTTCGCCGGCTAAGCCAGGCAGACGAAGGCGGATGCCCTGCATATCGTCGAGGGAATTGATCTCTTTTTTGAACCAGCCCGCCATTTGTGTGCCGGTATTACCAACAGCAAAAGGCTTCAAGTTGTGCTTGGCGTAAATGTCATCCCACAGCTCTTGGCCGCCGCCATGGTATAACCAAGCGTTCATTTCGGTGGTATTCATGCCGAACGGTACGGCCGTGAAGAACTGTGATGAGGCGACCTTACCACGCCAGTAGTAGGATGCGGAGTGACCCATTTCAGCCGTGCCTGCAGCGACGGCATCAAATACTTCCATCGCGGGAACCAGCTCACCCGCACCGTGCACACGGATCTGCATGCGGCCATTGGAAAGCTGCTCAACCCGGCGGGCGAAGTCGTTCGCACCCGTGCCTAAAGCAGGGAAGTTTTTTGGCCACGAGGTGACCATGTCCCAGGTGTAGGTGTCTTGGGCGCGCGCACTTGCAGTGGTGACAAAGGGGGCGGCAGCGACACCGGCGGCACCCAGGCCGACGGTTTTAAGAAAGTTACGGCGTTGCATGGCGAGCAAGACTCCGGAAATTATAGGATATTTTTGTCAGCGCGCTGGAAAGCGCAGTGTCCGTTCGCCAGTATGCGCTAAGCAGGTTTTAATCGGCAAGCCATTGAACTCAACGCCCGTGAGTAAACCGCTTTAAAGTGGCGTCAGCTTAGCAAATCCAAGTACCAGCCATTTAACCCCTTCGCCCTCAAAGCTCACCTGTACGCGGGCACGAGCGCCTTCACCCTCTGCGTTAAGAATGATGCCTTCGCCGAATACCGGGTGCTCGACGCCTTGGCCAACGTGCAAACTAGGCAAATCGCCACTGCTTTCGATGCTTTGCTGGGCGAAGGAATTACGCGAAGCGGTGACCGGGAGTGAAATGTGTCCGCGCAAGCGGACTTCTTCGAGCAAATGTGGCGGCAGCTCACGCAAAAAGCGCGAGGGGCGCGGAAACACCTCTTTACCGTGCAGGCGTCGTGTTTCGGCGTGGGTGAGGTAGAGCTTCTGCATGGCGCGTGTAACGCCTACGTAACAGAGCCTGCGCTCCTCTTCGAGTCTGCCTGGTTCTTCAAGCGACATCTTATGGGGAAACAGGCCTTCTTCAACGCCCGCAATAAATACCACCGGGAACTCCAGGCCTTTGGCGGAGTGCAGTGTCATCAGCTGAACGCTATCCTCAAACTCTTCCGCTTCGTGGTCGCCAGCGTTAAGGGCAGCTTCGGAAAGGAAGGCTTCCAGCGCCGCCATGCCTTCGCCCGCTTCAGGCGCTTCAAACACATCGCCTTGAGTAAAGGCGCGGGCGGCGGTGACCAGCTCTTCAAGGTTTTCCACCCGTGCTTGGCCTTTCTCACCGCGCTCGCTTTTATGGTGCTCAATCAAGCCGGTATGCACCGTCACGTGATCGATAATTTCGTGCAGCGCCATGCCCGCGGCGTCGTTATCCAACTGCTCAATCAGGTTGGCGAAGGTTTGTACTGCATTGGCGGCACGGCCTTTCAGCGTGCCATCGTGTATCGTATCGTGAAGCGCCTGCCACAATGGCACGCCTTGCTCACGGGCACGCAGGCGGACAATCTCCACGGTGCGCGTGCCGATGCCACGTGTGGGCACGTTAATCACTCGCTCCAACGAGGCATCATCGTCGCGGTTGAGCAGCAGGCGTAAATAGGCGAGGGCATTTTTGATTTCCAGACGCTCGTAGAAGCGGTGCCCGCCGTAAATACGGTAGGGCATACCCTGGCGTATCAGCGTCTCTTCCAGCAGCCGCGACTGGGCGTTGGAGCGGTAGAGAATCGCAATATCCCGTCGATTGAAGCCTTCGTCGACCTTCTCTTTAATGGTGTCAACGATATAGCGCGCCTCTTCCAGGTCGTTAAACCCGCCGTAGATTGAGATCGGCTCGCCTTCAATGCCGTCGGTCCATAGGTTCTTACCCATTCGCTCGCTGTTGTGGCTAATCAGCGTGTTGGCAGCTTCTAGAATCGCACTGGTAGAGCGATAGTTCTGCTCAAGACGTACGGTATGGGTGTGCGGAAACTCTTGTTCAAAGCGGCTGATATTTTCTACTTTGGCGCCGCGCCAGCCGTAGATCGATTGATCGTCATCACCCACCGCGGTCATCGGCGTCTTCATGCCGGTGAGCAGTTTTAACCAAGCGTATTGCAGCGTATTGGTGTCCTGAAACTCATCCACCAGCACGTGCCCAAAGCGTTCTTGATAGTGGTTTAACAGCGCCGGATTATCGCGTAGCAGCTCTAAGCTTCTCAGCAGTAACTCGCCAAAGTCGACAAGACCACCCCGCTCGCAGGTTAACTGGTAGCGCTCGTAGAGCTCGACCATCTGCCCCATATAGGCATCGCCCGCCACATTGACTTGGTGCGGGCGCAGGCCTTCTTCTTTACAGCCGGAAATAAAGTGCTGCACCTGGCGTGGCGGGTAGCGCTCGTCGTCAATGGAGTAATCTTTCAGCAGCCGTTTAACCAGCCTTAGCTGGTCGTCAGAATCGATGATTTGGAAGTGCTGAGGCAGCCTGGCATCTTGCCAGTGGGTACGCAGCAGGCGGTGGGCGATGGAGTGAAAGGTGCCTACCCATACATGGCGCATTGAGAGGTTAAGCAGCGCTTCAAGGCGCGTGCGCATCTCTTTGGATGCCTTATTGGTAAAGGTCACCGCCAGTAGCGCGTAGGGTGAGAGGCCTTCGGCCTGCATCAGCCAGGCGATGCGATGAACCAGCACGCGGGTTTTACCCGAGCCAGCACCCGCGAGCACCAATAGATTACCTTGGGGGGCACTCACTGCTTCGCGCTGGGCGGAGTTGAGCTGATCGAGAATCGCCGTGACGTCATCCATAGTAGCCGCTGCCGGATCAAAAAATAGGCGGCCAGTTTAGCACAGCCAGTGAACTGGCTGTGTATACAGGGGTGGCAATCTTCACACCTTTGCGTCGAGGGCAGGTTTACGCGAGGGCGCTGTGAACCCATCCGTGGGCGCTACTTTTGACATCCCTGTCAAAAGACCCTCGCTTCAACCTGCCCTCGCTCCCGGTTACTGGAAACGTGTAGGTAAAGACTAAGGTTCTTCTGGAAAGCGCAGTGTATTAAGGCTCTTTTTAACCGCTTTAAGCTGCTCGGCAAGTTTCGGGCCGCGGGTTTTGGCGACACCTACGGCGAGTACATCGATCAACACCAAGTGGGCAATACGCGAGCTAAGCGGCGTGTAGATTTCGGTGTCTTCGTGAACATCGATATACAGCGGCAAGCTGACTTCTTCGGCCAACGGCGAGCCGCTAGGACACAGGCCAATCACGGTGGCGCCCGCCTCACGTGCTAAGCGCACGCTAGCGACCAGCGCTTTAGTACGTCCGGTTTGTGAAATGGCCACCACCACATCACCTTCTTTCAAGGTCACTGCCGACATATTCTGCATATGCGGGTCGGCATAGGCCGAGGTGGAAATCTGTAGCCGGAAAAACTTGTGCTGGGCATCAAAGGCCACCGCACCAGAAGCACCAAACCCATAGAACTCAACGCGGTTAGCCATCGCCAAAGCGTTAACCGCCCGGCCTAAGGAGTCGTTATCCAACCGGTCGCGTACCGACAGCAGTGTGCCGACGGTAGAGTCAAAAATGCTGTGGGAAAACTCAGCAACGGAGTCGCTGTCGTTCATGGAGAATTGTGCGAATTGACTGCCGCTAGCCAGCATTTGCGCTAGCTGTAGCTTGAAATCTTGGAAGCCATTGCAGCCCAAGGCACGACAAAAACGCACCACCGTGGGTTCGCTGACTTTCGCTTCCGTAGCCAAATCCACAATACGCATGTGGATGACCTCATCGGGGTTGCGCAGTACAAACCGCGCCACTTTTTGCTCGGAGCGTCGAAAGTGCTCCATGCGGCGTCTCATTTCATCGAACAGGGCGCGACTCACGTTCAGCTCCTTGGGTGCTCAACCAACAGGTATTCAACAGTACGTCAATATACAGTCGTTTGAAACGACCGTTTCTGTCTGTCTGCTCATTTCTATCTGCTCATTATTATGTTTTTACGTTTCTTTAACACTGATGAATACAGTATGCCTCAATGAGTGGATAGGGCCACTAACTATTGGGCAGGGTGACGCCAGCGTTTAAAGGCCGTTAGACAATTTTTTTATGATTAGTCATCATTTTGTCAAGTAGGTTATAGTAATAAGTGAAGTGCCGCACTGCATCATAACAGTCGTCACCGATGCAGGTGGACGGAGGCATATTCACCTGGAGGAACGTCGATCATGAGAAACGTCGAACGCATCACCTCGGTTAAAAGCGAACTGCTCGACATATTTATGAGTCTACAAGTGGATGAGTATGAACAACGCCAACGCAGCGCTGCCCAGCGTAGCTTAAGAGCGCGGCGGGGTATTGAGCTGCATCGGGAATTCCAGAAGTTGTCGCGGGATATCGCCCCCTTGCCCGATGAAGAGCGGCAAGAGAGCGAATTACACTAACATTAGCCTGGTGACGCATACTCGCCCTGCTATTTAGCAGGGCTGAAGTGTATTAGCGTCGGCTTTTACTACTATCGTAAGTTTCAAATCCGGCCTTATAGGAGTCCGGTAACGAACACCGCGATAACCCCAGCGGGCGCTACATAGCGCGCGATGATGTTCCATACGCTCACGCCCGTGGCTGAAAGCCCCAGCTCGGCTTCAACGCTCTCCCGCTTCAAACACCAAGCCACAAATACGATGGCGCCTAACCCTGTTAGTGGCAGTAGAATTTTGCTGGTAAAGGTATCCAAAAAGTCGAAAATATTGAGGCCGAAGAACAATACTTCTGCCCAAACGTTAAATGACAGCAGCGCCGCTACCCCTAATAGCCAAACCGCACAGCCACTCACCAGTGTTGCTATAACGCGGGACATCGATGTGCGCTCTTCAAGCATTTCAACCGCAGGCTCTAGCAGTGAAATTGCCGAGGTTAGCGCAGCGAAGGTTAATAGCAGGAAGAACATTAAGCCCAAAATCGTACCACCCGCCATATTACCGAACGCCAATGGTAGGGTAACAAAGATCAAGCCAGGCCCTTCGCCCGCACTTAAGCCATTGGCAAACACAATCGGGAAGATCGCCAGACCGGCGAGCAGCGCAATGGCGGTGTCCAGAATAATGACCGTACGTGCGGTGCTAATCAGGTTAACGTCTTCACCGAGGTAAGAGCCGTAAGCCATCATAATGCCCATACCCAGCGACAGGGTGAAGAAGGCTTGTCCCATGGCCGCCAATACTACGCCGCCGGTTAACGCGCTCCAGTCAGGTCGGAACATAAAGGCCAGTGCTTCACCAAAATAGCCGCTTGCCACACCGTAGCCGACCAGTACTAACATCAACACGATAAGCGCGGGCATCATTAAGCGAGCAGCGCTCTCCAGCCCTTTAGTCACCCCGCGTGCCACAATGCCCACGACTAATACCATAAAGGCGGTATGCCACAGCAGAAGCGTAGTAGGGCTGGCCAGCATCCCGCCAAACAGCTCACCAACACTATCGGCATCTTGACCATTAAAAGTGCCGATCACCGAGCCTAGGGTGTAGTTGAGCGACCAGCCGCCAATCACACTATAGAAAGAGAGGATTAAAAAGGCGGCTAACACACCGCTAGCGCCCACTAATGCCCAGGCGGGAGTTTTGCCATGCTGGGCCGCTAAATCTGCCATGGTGTTAATGGGATTTTTCTGACCACGACGGCCAATCATCCATTCTGCGACCAGAATAGGCAAACCCACCAGCGCGACACAGGCAAGATAAACCAAAACGAACGCAGCACCGCCGCTATCGCCCACCATATAAGAAAAACGCCAAATATTACCTAGCCCAACCGCTGAACCAGCGGCGGCCAGCACAAAAGTCATCCGCGATGACCACTGTGCATGCGCAAGTTTTGCCATGACACACCTTCTTTTAATCAGTTGTAATGAGTTTTTCGGTGCGATACACCGTTTTTTCGGAAAAATGCGTCGTTGTTAGCACCTTTTTCCGAAAGTAAGCGCAATTTATCTGATCAATAGGCTGCATGCCAGTTAGCTCACCTAAAAAGGTGGGCTAAAATAGCTGGCTTTGCTTTTCACCGGCGAAGGGTGCAAGAGGGGGTAGCGGTGTCTGTTCTCCCAGCGCGTTATAGAGTAAACGGGCCATGTGAGGAGACTCCAGATTATCAGCAGTATGCACAAATAAGAAAGGGGTTTTCCCCTGACTTATCCACAGTTTTAGGCGGGCTTTCCAAGCAGTGAAGTAGTTGCTGTTAATCGTTTTGTCAATATGGCCAATGAAGCGAATTACCGGATAATTTGCCGTGGAAAGCACGTGTAGCGGCAGTTTCGGCTTTTCTCGCTGTGCATGAGCAAGTCCTGCATGGCCATTTGCTGGAGTTGAAAAGACCGGACGGACATCAAGCATCACACGATTGGCCGAATAAGTTATCAACAGGCGGTTAAGCGCAATTTCAGCTGCGCCTTTGTGGAAAAACTCAGGATGGCGAACCTCGACTGCACAGGGCAAATGGGCTGGCCAGGCAGTCAGCAAGGCTTCAAGTTGAGGAAGCTCTTGGGGGCCAAAATCTCGCGGTAGTTGAACCATGGTAGGGCCAAGACGATCGTGAAGCGGTTCAAGCGCGTTTAAAAATGCCCAGGCCTCTTGTAAGTTGGTGAGCCGTTGATCATGGGTGACGCTGGCAGGTAATTTAAAACAGAAGCGGAAGTGGGGCGGTGCTTGACGTGCCCAGGTGGCCACTGTTTCGGGTTTGGGGATGCCGCTATAAAACGTAGTGTTGCCTTCAACACTTGAAAACACCGCCGCGTAATCGCTTAACAGTTCGGTTTTGGCATGGCGTGGGTAGAGACCGCCAAGCCAGTCTTGGTTGGCCCACATAGGCAAGCCTAAATAGAGCGGAAGTGTCATGGGTGCCATGCCTATATCTATAAGAACAGGCACTAATATACCAGTTTTAGCTGTCTGCCCGTTAAGCGCTCATGGCGGCATTTATATTGCTTTTAAGTGGCTTTTATTTGTAGCAAGAGGCGGAATAAGTGAAATTGCTAAGACGCCAATAGAGCTACTATTAAGGAATAGCTTTTTATAGGCAGGTATAGCCGTTTACAAATAGGACAACCCGATGAGTTCAGCTTTCGTTAGTAGTGATGAGATTCGTGACCAATTTTCCAGCGCCATGTCAGCGATGTATCAGCAGGAAGTGCCACAATACGGCACTTTGCTCTCACTGGTTGAGACAGTCAATCAAGAGGTGTTAGCTGCACATCCTGTGCTTAACAGTACGCTGCAGAAGAACGATGAGCTAGCGCGCATCAATGTTGAGCGCCACGGCGCGATTCGAGTGGGCAGTGCGAATGAGCTTGCCATGTTGCGGCGCATGTTCGAGGTGATGGGGATGGCGCCGGTGGGCTATTACGATCTGTCGGTAGCGGGTGTGCCTGTTCACTCCACCGCCTTTAGACCTGTTTCGGATAGTGCGCTCAAGCGTAATCCTTTTCGCGTTTTTACCTCGCTACTGCGCCTTGAGCTGATCGAAAAAGTCGAACTCAGGAAGCAAGCGAGTGAAGTTTTAAGCTCTCGTGATATTTTTACAGCCAATGCAAAAATTCTTATCGAACGTTTTGAGCAGCAGGGTGGGCTTAATGCCGCCGATGCCGAGCTGTTCGTACAGGAAGCCCTGGAAACGTTTCGCTGGCATGACAACGCTACGGTCGATTTGGCGACCTACGAGCGTTTGCATGATGAGCATCGCTTGATTGCTGATGTGGTCTGTTTCCGCGGCCCACACATTAATCACCTAACGCCACGGACGTTGGATATTGATGAAGTACAGCGGCGTATGCCGAGCGCGGGTATTGATCCCAAAGCTACCATTGAAGGCCCGCCCCGCCGAGATTGCCCTATACTCTTGCGCCAGACCAGCTTCAAAGCGCTAGAGGAGACAATTGCTTTCGCAGATGCCGCCGAGGGCAAGCACACCGCCCGCTTTGGTGAGATTGAGCAACGTGGTATCGCCTTAACCCACAAAGGGCGCGCGCTTTATGACCGCTTGCTAGCAGAGGCACGTGACAACGCTCCTGCGGTCTCGAATAACGAAGCTCATCAAGCGCATTTATCGGCAGTGTTTAAAGCATTTCCAGATGATTATGCAACGCTGCACCGGGAGCAGTTGGCTTTTTTCCACTACCAGGCAGTTGCCGGTAAGACTTCGCAGATGGATGTGTCAACTGAGCAAGTGGAGCGTCTTATCGAACAGGGAGCCCTTGCAGTAACGCCGATGATTTACGAAGATTTTCTACCCGTAAGCGCAGCAGGCATCTTTCAGTCCAATCTAGGTGACAGCAGCCGTGATAACTACGCCAGCAGCTCAAGCCAACAGCAATTTGAGCAAGCGCTGGGGGCTAACGTTATCGATGAAATTGAACTGTATACCCAGCGCCAGCAAGCATCGCTTGAGCAGGCGCTGGCGCAGCTGGCGGGTTAAATGATCGAGTAAGCAGCTACTCAATGTAGGTAGCTGCCATTCCTGAAGCAACAAGCAGATCGGAAGAGACATATGAGTCAAGGCAAAGTATTAGTATTACACGGCCCCAATCTAAATTTACTGGGTACTCGCCAGCCGGAGATATACGGCTATGAGACATTAGAGGATGTGAATAATATAATGCGGGAGAAAGCAGTGATGGCCGATTGGGACATCCACTGCCTGCAGAGTAACCATGAGGGTGAATTGATTGATGCTATTCACGCAGCGCGTCTAGATGGCACCCAGGCGATTATTATCAATCCCGCAGCCTATACGCATACCTCCGTGGCAATTCTTGATGCACTCAATGCTTTTGATGGCAAAGTGATTGAGGTGCATTTGTCCAATGTGCACAAACGTGAAGCCTTTCGGCACCACTCCTACGTTTCGCTGCGTGCTGATGGTGTAATTGCCGGGTTGGGGATTCAAGGCTATCGAGCTGCGTTAGATGCGGTAATGGTTAATTAATATGCGAACGTATTTGCGCGACTTTGTTTTGTAGCACCGGTAAGTAAATATTAACCAGCGTGTCGAGGTCGACCCGAGCCGCGTTGGTACTAATATTGATTGCCCCCATTAAGTGCTGCTTGGCATCAAAAACTGGAACAGCGATAGAGCGTAACCCAGAGTCCAGCTCCTGATCAGAAATCGCATAGCCTTGTTGCCGTGCGTTAACTATTAGTCTGCGCAATTCATTAACATCAATGACTGTTTTATCGGTGTAGGACTCTAAAGAAATCGACGATAGAAAGTCATCAAGAGCCTCATCGTTGAGCTGAGCAAGAAGTATGCGTCCCATAGAGGTATGAGCCGCTGGCAGCCGGGTGCCCACTGAAAGTGTGATCGCCATTAAGCGATGTTTGGCTGCCGAGCGGGCGACATAGATAACATCATTACCATCTAGCACGCCAAGCGACGATGACTCCCCCGTTTCAGCGGTAATATCTTCGAGATGTTGCTGAATAACATCTCGATAGTTATTCGCCGATAAAAAGGCATAGCCGAGCTGGAGCACGCGGGGCGCCAATTCAAAGTAACGTTGCTGTTTGCGCACGTACCCCAGTGCATGCAGAGTGAGCAAGAAGCGCCTGGCTTTTGCTCTGTTCATTCCTGTCCGTGTCGCAACTTCGCTTAATGTCATACGCGGGTGTTCGTGATCGAATGCCTGTATTACCTCCAAGCCGCTGGCTAACGCTGTTACAAAATCACGGCTATCTTCACTCAACATCTCTTCCTGCATTGTTATCGTCCCTTACCTTGACGTCTGATAGAAAAGATTAACGTAAAAATGTTCGCATTGCGAACTTCCGTGTTGTTCAATCCCTTCCAATGACATGCTGCAGCCCCAAAAACATTGTTTGATACTCTCTGCTACTAAAGTTGTGTTTTTTAATAGGTTGGCAACAAAGTAATCTCAGCTATCAAATTACGAATATATGTACGTATTACGAACAATAGTTAAGCATGATAATGACTTAACCACGCACAGGAAGAAAAATGAACAAACTCCTTAGCTCTGCCTACGTGGCTGCCTACACTAGCGCTCTCGCACTTGGTCTGACTGTCTCATCTGCCAGTGCTAATGAGTGGCCGACTGATGACATTAGGCTCGTCGTGCCTTACGGACCAGGCGGCACCACTGATGTATTGTCACGTCGCGTTGCTGACCTTCTCCAGCAAGAACTGGATACTAACGTGATCGTGGAAAACCGCCCAGGCGCGGGTTCTACTGTGGGTACCGGCCGTCTCGCCCGTGGCGGCCGCGATGCTGAACACACCATTCTTATGGCATCGCCCGGCCACACTATTGGCGCTGCTATTTACCCTGACCTCACCTACGACCCAATCGAAGATTTCGTCTTTCTGCAAAATATGGTCGACATACCCAATGTGATGGTCGTGCCCGCAGATAGCCCCTACGAAGATGTTCTCGAATTTGTAGAAGCGGCAAAAGAAGAGAATATGACCTTCAGTCATAGTGGCGTAGGCAGCTCCATTCACATGTCGGGTGAGCTATTCAAAACGTTGACCGAGACCAATATGACGGCAGTGCCTTTTGCCGGCAGTGGTGCAGCGCTACCTGCGCTGTTAGGCGGTGATGTGGACGTGGCGTTCGAGAATATGCCTACGGTGCTTTCACACATCCGCTCGGGCGACCTGCGCGCACTGGCCGTCACCTCCGCTGAGCGCTCCGAGTATCTGCCTGATGTCCCAACGCTGGCCGAAATCGGTGAGCACAACCTTGATCAGTTTATTACCACGGCTTGGTTTGGTCTGATTGCCCACAGCTCTTTTCCTGAAGAAGCACAAAGTACCATGCAAGAAGCACTGGCCAATGTTATGCAGCGTGAAGAGTTCCTGGACTTCGCTGATCAATTAGGTGCTGAGCCTGGCCAAGTATCCGGTGAAGCGTTCAAACAGTTCATTGTTGAAGACCTGGAGCGCTGGGAAGGTGTCGCTCAGCAGGCTGGCATAAGCCAGTAAGCTAAACGGCCTCTTATACAATGCTGAGGCGAGGGCCAAGGTTCTCGCCTCGCTTGTTTCTGTCTTTTGGACATGACTTTTGGTTTTTGGGAGAAGGCAGCAATGACGCTCTCGGATTTTAAGCAAAGAGTAAAAGACCCGGGTGACGTAATGGCAGGATGCCTGCTGTTTTGCTTTGCCATTGCGCTGGTCTTTTATCTGATACCTAACTACATCAATCAACCACCCATGCTGCAGAGCCCAATGATGTCACCTCGCTGGCTGCCGGGAATCGTCGGTTGGTTGATATTGCTGTTTTCTATTCTGCTTATCCTGCAAGGCTTTCTGGTCGACAGAAGTAGCGAGGAGGATGAACGAAATATTGAAAAGGGGCCGACACGGCGTTTTGTGTTGATGGTGGTTGCACTGGTGATATATGTCGCCCTTTTTGAGTCGATGGGGGCTGTGTTTACCGGCATTTTGGCGACCCTGGTGCTTTTTGTGGCGCACCCCGTGCGCACATGGTGGGTCTATAGTCTGGCATTTGTGTTTCCTGCTGTTGTGACATTCATTTTTGTAAAAGTGATGAATGTGCCGCTTCCGATATTGCCAATCGGTTTCTGATTGGCTGTTTATTGTTTGGGTGATCTATGGAAAATTTTTCGGAAGTCATAGCGATATTCTTTAGTTTGGATAACTTTATCGCCATTGCCATGGGCGTGGTGATCGGGGTGGTGGTAGGCTCGATTCCTGGCTTGACCGCCACGATGGCGGTGGCCCTGGCGCTGCCGTTTACCTTTTCCATGCAGCCGGTCGCCGCTATTCTGCTGCTAGTGGGTATCTACAAAGGGGGTATGTATGGCGGCTCAATTACGGCTATTTTAATCAGAACGCCCGGCTCACCCGCCTCGGCTTGCACATTGCTGGACGGCTACCCCATGGCGCAACAGGGGCATGCCAAGAAGGCGCTTAAGGCCGCGCTCTACTCTTCGGTAATTGCCGATTTTATTTCTAATATTGCACTGATCTTTTTTGCCGCCTATTTGGCAAAGATCGCCCTGAATTTTGGTGCACCTGAGTTTTTCTGGCTGATCTGTTTTTCACTCACCATCATTATTTCCCTGGCCAGCGGCTCTATGATTAAGGGCTTGATGGCGGCGCTATTAGGTATCTTGCTTTCCCTGGTGGGGTTGGATGAAGTCTATGGCTCTCAGCGGTTTACCTTTGGCAACTACAACTTAATGGACAGCATTTCGTTTATTCCGCTGTTGATTGGCCTGTTTGCCATCCCCGAAATTATCGAGTTCTACCGCAAAAAAGCGCTGCCTCACATTAAGGCGAAGGCGAGCGGTGCAGGCTTGGCATTTTCTGAATTGAAACGCTGCATGACCACCATTGTGCGAGGCAGTTTGATCGGCGTCATTATTGGGGCGATCCCTGGCACTGGGGCGACTGCCGCTGCTTTCATTTCCTACAGCGATGCCCGCCGAAGATCACCCAATAAGGCCAACTTCGGCAAGGGTGAGGTAGAAGGCGTTGCCGCAGCCGAAGCCGGTAATAACGGGGTGGCCGGGGCAACGATGATTCCGCTGTTATCGCTAGGTATTCCAGGCGATGTCATTACGGCGATTATTCTCGGTGCCTTTATGGTGCATGGGTTAACGCCCGGCCCGATCATGTTCCAAGAGAATCTGTCGCTGATCTACGCGCTGTTTATGGGCATCATGTTCAGCTCGTTGGTGTTGCTGATGGTGGGTAATGTCGCCATCAAGTACTTCTCATTGATTGCCGACATTCCTAAATCGGTGCTCTTTCCCATCGTCTTAATGTTCTGCGTTTACGGCGCTTATGCCGTTAATAATGACACCTTTGATGTATGGCTAATGCTGGCTTTCGGCGTCGTAGGCTATATCTTCAACCGTGCCGCGATCCCGGCAGCGCCCTTTTTAATCGGTTTTATCCTCGGGCCAATGTTTGAAGATAACCTGCGCCGCTCATTACTGATTGGGCATAACGATCTCTCGATCTTTGTACGCGGCCCCATTACCTGGGCTTTCATTGCCTTAACAGTGGGCTCCATTTCCCTGGCGCTCTACCGCTTTATTGCTGCGCGTCGCGAAGCACGTAACGCTGCCGATAAATCGCAGCAAGTGTGAGGCAATAGGAGACTGACCATGGCGGGACCGCTAACAGGGCTGCGAGTGCTGGATTTAAGCCGCGTAATGGCGGGCCCCTGGTGTACGCAAATACTGGCTGATATGGGTGCCGAGGTGATCAAAGTTGAACACCCCACCCTGGGCGACGACACCCGCCACTGGGGCCCTCCCTGGCTGAAGGACAGCGAGGGCAAGGATACTCGCGAGTCGGCCTACTATCTTTCGGCCAATCGCGGCAAACACTCGGTCACTGTCGATATCAGCCAGCCAGAAGGGCAGGCGCTGGTGCGTGAGTTAGCCGCTGAAAGTGACATTCTGGTCGAGAACTTCAAAAGCGGAGGACTCGCGCGCAAGGGGCTCGACTACGCCACCCTAGAAGCGATCAATCCTGGTTTGATTTACTGCTCGATCACCGGGTTTGGCCAGACGGGGCCAATGGCCGCAATGGCAGGCTATGACTACCTGATTCAAGCCCAGGCAGGCTTAATGAGTATTACCGGTGCGGCAGATGGGGAGCCGGGTGCGGGGCCTCAACGGGTAGGCATGGCGGTCTCTGACCTGACCACCGGCATGAATGCCACCATCGCGATTCTCGGCGCATTGCACCACCGGCACAGTACCGGGGAGGGCCAGTATATCGATATGGCGCTGCTGGATGTTCAGGTCAGTTGGCTGGCCAATCAGGCGCTTAATTACTTCTGCAGCGGCACACCGCCAACCCGTACCGGTGAATATCACTCCAACTTGGTGCCTTACCAACCGTTCCCTACCGCTGACGGCGAAAAGGTGATTATCGCCATTGGCAACGATGGTCAGTTCAAGCGTTTCTGCGAGGCGGTGGGGCGCTCTGAACTGGCAGCCGACCCTAGGTTCAGCACCAATCCCGCGCGGGTTAAACATCGCCTTGAGCTGATTCCTCTGATGGTGGAAATTACACAGAGCCGTGCCAGCAATGAATGGATCGAGATGCTGGGTGCTATTAGCGTCCCCTGCGGGCCGATTCAGAATATTGCCCAGGTTTTTGACGACCCGCAGGTTCGGGCGCGCGGCATGCAGGTAGAGCTTAAGTCTGAAACCGGTTCGGTTCCTGGCGTGGCGAACCCTATCAAGTACTCCAAGACGCCGCTTGAGTACCGTAAGCCGCCCCCACGCCTGGGTGAAGATACCGATAGTGTATTGGAGCGCTTACTGCACAAAGGCGCTGCGGAAATTAGCGCCTTGCGTGAAAAGGGCGTAGTGAAATAAACCTTCGTGTTGTCTAACCGACCGTCACTCCACCGCAGACATATAGCGTCTGACCGGAAATAAAGCCGCTGCGCTTATCGCAGAAGAAGCTGACCGCCTGCGCGACGTCTTCTGGCTGGCCCATACGCTGTAGCGGAATATTGTCGATGATACGGCGAGCACGCTCAGAGTCAGGTGGGTTGTTCTGCCAGAAGGCACTGGTGGCGATAGGGCCTGGGGCGACGCAGTTGACCGTAATACCATGCTCAGCAAGCTCCAGCGCCCAAGTGCGGGCCATGGATTGCAGCGCTCCCTTCGTGGCGCTGTAGATCGTGCGAGCTTCCTTGCCGAGTACCACGCGGCTGGCATTCATAACGATGCGCCCCATCCGCTGCGCCTTCATGGCTGGCAGCAGTGCCTGGGTGCAGATCAGCGCCGAGCGCACGTTCAGGTGCATCAATTTGTCGA
Organism: Halomonas sp. NPDC076908; assembly: GCF_050269715.1. NCBI lineage: Bacteria > Pseudomonadati > Pseudomonadota > Gammaproteobacteria > Oceanospirillales > Halomonadaceae > Halomonas > Halomonas sp. NPDC076908. Next base: position 141,735 of record NZ_JBNNIW010000008.1, read on the forward strand.
AGTCCTCAAGCCTCGCCTCTTCAAGCAGTGCAGGCGCAACAATACCGACGTTGTTGATCAGCCGGGTCACCGTATAACGCTCGGCGATTTCCGCCATTACCCGGCGAGTAGTGTCGGCGTCGGCAAGGTCGATCTGGTAGGCGTCTGCTTGCAAAGACGCCACTTCCGGCGCAACGATATCCACCCCGATAACGCGATAGCCATCCTGTTGGAGACGCAAAGCAATGGCTTGGCCGATGTTTCTCGCCCCGCCAGTGACAACGGCGCAATGTTGTTGATCAGAGTGTTGGTTCATTGTTGTTGTCCTTGGCTGGGATAAACCTTGTTGAAAACACAAACTATTTAAAACGCGAGTTATTTAAAACGCCATTAGCTCCGATAGTGTCAACAGCCAGATAATCAGGCTAAGTGTGAAGAACGAGGCGATTGTGGCGACCAGCATCGCAGCAGCGCTGACACCGCCAAGCCCGTAGCGTTGGCCCAGCAGGGGGTAAATACTAATCATCGGCGCCGCGGAGAAGAGCACAGCACCCACAATGTAGAGAGGGTCAATGCCTGGAATAAGCAAAAATGCGATTAAGATAACCAGCGGATGAATGAGCAGTTTGCCAATTACAATTTGCCCAACGTCCCTGGCCATGCCTTTGACCTGTAGACCAAACAGCGCACCGCCGATCACAAAGAGCGCCGCAGGGCCAGCGGCATTGGCCAGCATATCAATGGCCTTAAACAGAGGCACAGGAATCTTTAACCCTGTAACGGCTAAAAAAATACCGACGAGTAAGCCCATCAGAACAGGGTTTTTGGCCAGGCTTAGAGCGGTCTGCTTCACTGTTTTCCACACGCTGGCCCCTTGCTGGGAAGACATCTCAGCCAAAATCAGTGCGGCAGGGATAATAATCAGCGTTTCGATCACCATATTGAGGGCCAGTAACACAGCCGCTGGTGAGCCAATCACCATCACGGCGACAGGGTAGCCTACAAAGCCGCTGTTGGCCGCTGCCATCCCTAACGCCTGCATAGCACTGACGTTGAGAGGCTGGCGCTGGTACCTCATGCTGAGCAGTAGCCCGCCGCCAAAAACCACCAAGGAGCCCAGCCCGTAGGCCACCATATAGTTGAGTTGCAGTATTTCTTCTAGCGGGTGCTGGGTTAAGGCTCTGATGACCAGTGCGGGCAGCGCGAAGAACATTACAAATACGCCGACACCCTGCATCTGTTCGCGCTGGATCAGCCCGCTCCACCTAGCAATATAACCTGCACTGATTAACAAAAAGATAGGGGTAGTAATGGCAAGAATGGCGAGCATAAAGTCTCTGACTTGTCGGTGATGAGAAAGTAAATATAGCCCCACTTATCAGACCAATTTAGCATGGCGTTCGAATCACGAACAATTGTACGTTTGTCCGGTATGCGACAGCCAATGCGCCAATCAATGAGGAATGCTTATGCCCGCCGCGTTTTTAAAACACCCGTTTATGAGTCAACACGCCTTGGGCGAGTGTGATGACGACGCTATGGTGCAGGCCATGCTGGCATTTGAATTAGCTCTGGCAGAAGTGCAAGAAGCCAGCGGTGCGGTGCCGAAAGGCGCCAGCCAGCAGATGCGTACCCTGATGGAGCATGCGACTTTCGACACTGCTGCGATTGCCGACGGCATCGGCAGTGGCGGCAATGTGGCGATTCCGTTTGTTAAGCAGGGGCGTTCGCTGCTACCCAATGAGCTTAAGCGTTACTGGCACCAAGGCGCAACGAGCCAGGACGTTGTCGACTCCGCATTAATGCTGCTGCTAAAACCACGCTTAGCAGCGTTGGATAATTTGCTGAAGCGCTGCCGGTTGGCGGCGTTAGCGATTATGGATGCCCACATAGACACGCCGATGGTGGGGCGCACGCTGATGCAGCAGGCGCTGCCGATTACCTTTGGTGTCAAGGTAGCCCACTGGGCCGTTGGGTTAGAGCAGAGTCGCCGCCGTTTAGGTACTGTTGAGCTTCCCGTTCAGTTTGGTGGTGCGGTAGGCGTGCACTCGGGCTGGGATACGCTGGGTCTTGAGTGGATGGACGCTTTGGCCGCGCGACTAGGCTTGGCGGTGCCAGTGTTACCCTGGCATACCGACCGTTACCCCATCCATGCGCTTGGCACAGCGTTAGATGCCATTGCGGGCGCCGCTGAAAAAATCGCCTTGGATGTGTCGCTACTGACGCAAACAGAAGTGGGTGAAGTAGCCGAACCCTCAGCCCCAGGGATGGGCGAGTCCTCATCCATGCCCCACAAACGCAACCCAGTACGCTGCGCGCTGATTCGCGGCGCAGCCCGTCAAGTACATGGTCACGCTGGCGTGTTGATTAACGCTGCTGCCCACCCCCTTGAACGTGGCTTGGGTGAATGGCATGCGGAGTGGGCACCGTTGATGGAGAGTGCACTGCTGTTGGAAGGCGCCTTAGAGCAAGTCGCCGTGCTATTAGAAGGACTCGAAGTCCACTCCGATAACATGTTGCGCAACTTGGCTGCCACGGGCGGCGGCATTATGGCCGAACCGGTAGCGCGTTTATTAACGCCCTACTTGGGCGCGGATGCAGCAAAAGCAGTCAGCGCCGCGGCAGCCGAAACATCACGTCGTGAGGCACGCCCCTATTCTGAGGTCCTGGCTGACGTGCTAGCCGAACACCCTGACATTAACGGCCAGGTTGACGGTGAAGCTTTGCGCCAAGCCTGTGATCCTGCTTTATACCTTGGTAGCAGTCAGGCACAAGTTGAGCGCGCTAAAAGCTGGTTAAATTCTATTTAAATTATTGTTATTAATAGGTTTTGTGTAGTTATGTGGCGATGTTGGGTGCTGATCTAGGCGCTTGTTTGCTAACGGCAGTATTTGACCCTGATAACATTCAGCAGTAAGTTGTTCGTATAGCAAATCTATGTTCGTTTAACGAACAATAATCATAAAATCATTGCAACGTCCAGCTAAGAGGCACCCATCATGGCCGAGTTTCTCAGCTTGCATGACGCGGTAGCGCGCTACGTCCAAGACGGCGCCACCGTGGCCATGGAAGGCTTTACCCATTTGATTCCGTTTGCTGCGGGCCACGAAGTGATCCGTCAGAACAAGCGCGACCTGACGCTGATCCGCATGACCCCCGATATCATCTACGACCAAATGATCGGCGCGGGTTGTGCCAAAAAAGTCATCTTCTCGTGGGGGGGCAATCCGGGTGTGGGCTCACTGCATCGCCTGCGTGACGCGGTGGAGAAAGGCTGGCCGTGCAAGATCGAGATTCTTGAGCATAGCCACGCGGCGATGGCCTGCGCGTTTGAGGCCGGTGCCGCGGGGTTACCGCTGGCAGTTTTCCGTGGCTATATCGGTAGCGAACTGCCCAGCGTCAACGATCAAATCAAATTCATCGAGTGCCCCTTTACCGGTGAACGCCTGGCCGCTGTACCCTCGGTGCGCCCGGATGTCTCGATCATTCACGCCCAGCGCGCGGATCGCCAAGGCAATGTCCTGGTAGAAGGCATTGTCGGCGTACAGAAAGAGGCTGTGCTCGCGGCGAAGCATAGCATCGTCACGGTGGAAGAGATTGTCGATGATCTGAACGCGCATCCTAATGCCTGCGTGATTCCAAGCTGGGCGATCAGCGCCGTGGCGGTAGCGGAGAAAGGCGCGCTGCCTTCCTATACTCACGGCTATTACGGTCGCAGCAACCGCTTCTATAAAGAGTGGGATGCCATCGCGCGTGATCGCGACACCTTTACTCAGTGGCTCGACGAGAACGTTTACCGTAAAGAGGAGAAACGCTAATGAGCCTCGAATATACCTCTTCTGAAATGATGTCGGTCACTGCTGCTAGGGCGCTGGAAAACGGCATGACCTGCTTTGTAGGTATCGGTTTACCTTCAGAAGCTGCCAACTTGGCGCGGCTGACTCACGCCCCTGAAGTCGTGCTGATTTACGAATCCGGCACCCTGCAAACCAAGCCCGATATTCTGCCGCTCTCCATTGGCGATGGTGAACTGTGCGAATCAGCGCTGACCACCGTGGCAGTACCGGAAATGTTCCGCTACTGGCTGCAGGGCGGCAAAGTGAGCGTGGGCTTTTTAGGCACCGCGCAAATTGACCGCTTTGCTAACCTTAATACCACGCTGATCGGTGATTACAAAGCGCCTAAGGTTCGCCTGCCGGGCGGCGGCGGTGCGCCGGAAATTGCCACTAACGCCGGTGAAGTGTTTATCACCCTTAAGCACTCCAAGCGTGCCTTTGTCAAAGACGTTGATTTCGTAACGACGCTCGGCTTTGGCCGCGACGGTAAAGGGCGCGATAACGTGCCCAATATCGGCAAAGGCCCTACCCGCGTGATCACCGATCTGTGCGTGATGAAGCCTGACCCGGACACCAAAGAGCTGGTCGTCGTCTCACTGCACCCCGGCGTTAGCCGCGAAGACGTGATTGACGCCACCGGCTGGGAAGTCCGCTTTGCCGAACAGCTAGAGAGCACACCAGAGCCCAGCGAAAACGAGCTGACGATTTTGCGTGAGTTAAAAGCCCGTACCGAGCGGGCCCACGCGGGCGAATAAGGAGTTTGCTATGAGTGACGTTTATCTATGTCATCCCCGCCGCACCGCTATTGGCCGTTTTGGCGGCACTCTGGCCAGCGTACGCCCGGATGATTTTGCCGCGACCATCTTCAAAGCCGTATTAGCAGAAGCGCCAGATCTTGATCCTGCAGCCATTGAAGAAGTCTTTATGGGCTGCGCCAATCAGGCCGGTGAAGATAACCGTAACGTGGCACGCATGTCGTCGCTGCTGGCGGGCATTCCTACCTCGGTACCCGGCACCACGATGAACCGTCTGTGCGGCTCAGGTATGGATGCGGTCGGTACCGCGTTTCGTGCTATTAAAGCCGGTGAGATGGAGTTGGCGCTGGCGGGTGGCGTGGAGTCGATGTCCCGTGCGCCCTTCGTGATGGGAAAGGCCGATAGCGCTTTTTCCCGCAGTCAAAAAATCGAAGACACCACCATTGGCTGGCGCTTGGTCAACCCGCTGATGAAGAAAACGTTTGGGGTCGATTCCATGCCGGAAACGGCAGAAAACGTCGCCGAGCAGTTCAATATCTCTCGGGACGATCAGGACGCCTTTGCGCTGCGCTCTCAGCAGAAAGCCGCTGCCGCTCAAAAGGCCGGGCGTTTTGCCCAAGAGATCACTGCCATTGAGATCCCACGCCGTAAGCAGGAACCGCTGATCTTTGACCAAGATGAGCACCTGCGGGAGACCACTCTTGATAAGCTGGCCGGTTTGCCTACACCTTTCCGTGAAGGCGGCAGCATCACCGCAGGCAACGCGTCCGGCGTTAATGACGGTGCAGCCGCCATGCTGGTCGCCAGCGAAGCAGCGGTGAAACAGCACGGGCTAACGCCAATGGCCAAAATCATTGGCATGGCCACCGCGGGCGTAGAGCCGCGCATTATGGGTTATGGACCAGTGCCTGCGGTGCAAAAACTACTTAAACGCACCGGAATTTCGATGGATGAAATCGATGTGTTTGAGTTTAACGAAGCGTTCGCCGCTCAGGCGCTGGCCTGTACGCGCGACCTCGGCCTTAAAGACGACGACCCTCGTGTCAACCCCAACGGCGGCGCGATTGCCCTCGGGCACCCGCTGGGAATGTCCGGCGCACGCCTGCTGCTGACCGCTGCTCATGAACTGCAAAACAGCGGCAAGCGCTACGCACTTTGCACTATGTGCGTCGGCGTCGGCCAGGGTATCGCCACCCTGATTGAACGCGTTTAACGGAGACAGTCATGGCTTTTCATACCATCAATGGCCGCAGCGTGGCCTACCGGCTGCTCGGCTCGGAAGTGAATTCGCTGGTCGTGCTGGCGCACCCTTTGGGCATGAGCCAAGCGGTCTGGGACGAGATCATTCCCGCGCTGCTGCCCCGCTACCGGATACTGACCTGGGATCTGCCCGGCCACGGTGCCAGCCAAGCGGTCAGCGGTGAGCAGATCACCCCAGCTGACCTAGCGGCAGAGGTATTGGCGCTGGTAGAACTGGCGGGCACGCAGCGCTTTCATTTTGCCGGTACCTCCATTGGTGGTGTGGTCGGCCAGCAGCTGATTGCCGAGCATGGCGAGCGCCTACTCTCCGTGGCGCTGACCAACACGGGCGCGGTAATTGGCAATCCAGATCTATGGAACACCCGCGCAGGTCGCGTACGTCAGGAAGGTTTGGCGGCAATGTCCCAAGAGATCGTGCCACGCTGGTTTGCCCCAGCGGCGTTTGAGGCAAGCCCGGCGCTGAAAGTGGGCTGGTGTGTGCAAATGGGCCGCGGCGATGATGAATCCTACGCCCAGCTGTGCGAAATGCTTGGCCGCGATACCTTTACCGGCAAGCTCTCAGGTAAGAGCGCCCCTCATAAGGTGAGAGTACAGCTGTTCGGCGGCAGTGAAGATTTGGCCACGCCGCCCGCCACGCTGGAAGCCCTGGCTGCAGAGCTCGATGGCGCTCCGCTGGAGATTTTTGACGGCGTGGGTCACGTGCCCTCTGTAGAAGCCCCAGCCTTATTTGCTGAAAAACTACTCGCCATACTGGCGACTGATTTAGGCGATGTGCCCAACCAGGGCGTGGCCTACGCTACCGGCTTGGAGGCACGTAAACAGGTATTGGGCGAAGAGCACGTGGCACGCTCCACTGCGAACGCCAACAGCCTAGATGCACCTTTCCAGCAGATGATTACCCGCCTGGCCTGGGGTGAACTGTGGAGCAACGACGACTTAACCCGCCGCGAGCGCAGCATGATCACCACTGGCATTCTCGCCGCCCTTGGCCGTGAAGAGCTAACGCTGCACTTGAAAACCGCCAAGCGAATTGGCCTAACCCAGGCCGAACTGCGCCAAGTGCTGATGCATGTGGCGATTTATGGCGGCGTTCCCGCAGCCAACCACGCCTTTGCCCTCGCCAAAGAGCTGGGCTGGGGCGAGTAGCGAAATAAAATAATTGATGAGAGGTAAGGGCGATGACCCACGACAATAAACGCTTTGTAGCCCGTGACCGCAACTGGCATCCCCCAGCCTACGCGCCGGGCTATAAAACCTCGGTGGCGCGCTCGCCCCAGCAGGCGCTGGTGAGTATGCAGCAGCCCACGGCATCTGAGTTGACTGGCCCGGATTTCAGCCACCTACGCATGGGGCCACACGACAACGACCTGCTGCTCAACTTTCGACAAGATCCGCAGAATCAGGGGTTGCCCCAGGGCGAGCGGATTATCATGTTTGGCCGAGTGGTCGATCAGTTTGGTAAGCCGGTACCGCACACCCTGGTTGAGATGTGGCAGGCCAACGCAGGTGGGCGCTACCGGCATAAGAACGATAGGTACCTGGCACCGCTAGACCCTAATTTTGGCGGTGTAGGGCGCTGCTTGACCGATGAGCAGGGTATGTACCGCTTTCGTACCATCAAGCCCGGCCCCTACCCGTGGCCGAATGACATGAACAGCTGGCGCCCGGCGCATATCCACGTTTCAGTCACCGGACCTTCAATTTCTACCCGGCTGATCACCCAGATGTATTTTGAGGGCGACCCGCTGATTCCTCTCTGCCCGATCGTGCATACGCTGAAAGACCCGCTTGCGGTGGAAACCATGGTTGGGCGACTTGATATGGCCCATAGCAAGCCAATGGACTGTCTCGCCTATCGCTTTGATGTGGTGGTGCGCGGCGAGCTGCAAACCTTCTTCGAAAACCAATAAGGGCAGGGGATAGATGATGAATCAGCCTAACAGTCAGCCGACCAGCGACCTGATGCTACGTGAAACCGCCTCGCAAACCGCGGGCCCCTACGTGCATATCGGACTTGCTCTGGCCGCTGCCGGTAACCCAGTGCGCGACGAAGAGATCTGGAACGAGATGGTCAAGCCGGAAGCCGAAGGCGAGCATATTGAAGTCGTAGGGATCGTCATCGATGGCAACGGCGATCTAGTACGCGATGCCTTTGTAGAAGCGTGGCAAGCCGATGCTAACGGCGACTACCAGGCCGATTACGACCTGAGCAAACCGTTTAACAGCTTCGGTCGCACTGCCACCACGTTCGATCACGGTAGCGAGTGGTCGTTAACCACCATCAAGCCCGGCGCAGTGAAGCACCCCAGCGGCCAGCTAATGGCCCCGCACATTAACCTGACGCTGTTTGCCCGAGGGGTGAACATTCACCTGCAAACACGGCTCTACTTTGACGATGAAGCGGAAGCCAACGCCCAGTGCCCGGTGCTTTCGCGCATTGAGTCACCGGCGCGCCGCCAAACGCTGATCGCCAAGCGCGAAGAGGCCGATGGCAAAGTGCGTTACCGGCTGAATATTCGTTTGCAGGGCGAAGGTGAAACGGTATTTTTTGATTTTTAACCGTTCTAATCAGGTGAAGTCCGAACAAAAAGCGTTGCTCATTACTGAGTAGCGCTTTTTTGTTTGCCCGGCGAAGCCGGCAACCCCGGACACCTGAAAGAAGGTGTCGTCACCCCGACTGAGGGGAAGACAACCCGACTGGCAAGGGCGTCACTGGCTAACGGTGGGGTCTGAAGGAAGCCATAGGAGGTTAACGGTACACAACGCAAGTGAACCTGCTTCGGCAGCACAGGTGGGTAAGCGTGCAAAATAGCGCGACGCCCAATACTCAGTCAGGCCTGCGCTGTGTTTGAGGGTGGCATCGTTAACAGGGAGTCGGTGCAGTAACCGGGGAAGCCTGGCACCGAATCCAGTTCGGCTGGAAGGCTCGCATCAAGGTGGAAACCAAGAGCGTGTCGGGTGTGAGGTGGCAGATGACGCCGTAGTAGTGAGGAAGTTCCGACCTGAGAAGCCTGGTAACAGCGTGGAGGGCAAAACCGGAACGACCGCTGGCGGAGGTTCAGCGGACTGGGCAAGGCTAAAAGCCTTGATCGGATGCGAAGGGCGGAAGTCATTAATGAGAACGACGGACGTTGACTCGAAGGTGGACGCTGTGTTCACAAGCTGCCCGACGGGGTAGGGAAGTGGGTTGAGGTGCTGCGGGAACGCAGTGACGTTGGCCTTCTCTGAACGTGGGAGTAGAACGGCACCGTGGCGGCAGATTGCCAACGCGCTAGTACCCGGACGGGTCGTTTGAAACAAACCAGCAGCCAGACCGACGATCAGGGCCGTCATCACAGAGATGAGCAGGCATGAGGAAATACT